>JAMOMC010000021.1 GCA_027068765.1 Campylobacterales bacterium | reverse complement strand
ATAACTTAACAGAGAATCGTAGATTTATATTATATTTGATTATTAACATGCTATATAGAAGTCAAATTAGTTTAAATATCTTTAAGAAAAGTATGTTATAATTTCAGCCAAGCAATTTTAAATGACATTAAAGGAGTTGAAAATGAAATTTGCGAAACTTAGTATAGCTGCGTTAGCAGTAGTGGGATTTAGTAGTAGTGCGGTGGCGATGGATATGAGTGGGGTAACTGCGAAGCCATATGTTAAAACAAAATTATATTATGAGACAATTGATAAGGATGTTCCAAATGCTCCAGGTCTTTTTGAAAAAGATGCATCAACTGGACAAGCACTTGTTACCGCTGGTATAACTGGTAGCCTTGATCAATGTTGGGGATATGGGTTTGAGTACAATATAGCTGATACTTTAGGGCTTGAAAACAATATTGTTTCAGGTGTTAGAATGGGTAATGATGAAAATCGAGGTGCATTACAAACTCAAGATTGGGCAAGTCAAGCATATGTAACATACAGTGCATGTAATACAGTTCTTTCAAATACCACATTTAAAATTGGTAGACAGTTCTTAGATACACCATTTGCGTTTACAGAAAAATGGAATTTAGCACAAAATAGTTTTGATGCGATTGTATTGTTAAACCAAGATATTAAAAATGTAACACTTGTTGGTGCATATGTTGGTAGAGGAAATGGTGTATTTGCGAAAGTTGCAAATGGTGATGATTTTCAGCCGTACATGGGATTTGAAAATGAGACTTATGCTGTTGGTGCGATGACTAATTTACTTGAAGGTTTACCAATCAATGCTTGGTATTATAGTCTTGCTTCTATAGCAGATGCTGCATGGGTTGATGGTGCTTATACATTAAAACTTGCTGATGATATGAATGTTGGGCTTGGTGCACAGTATGGTATGATGATGCCGACTGCTTCAGGTGCTGGTGATACTGCTGGTTATGCTGTTAAAGCAAGCGGTAAAGTTGGAATGTTTAACTTGATGGCTGCATATTCAAGTGTTGATGATGATGATGGAAAAGCATCATTACCATTAGCAAATACGGCAACAGGATTTAAAAAGACAAAATTATATACTGCTGGTATTTATACAGATGGCACTGGCGTAGCAGTTCCTGGTTCAGATGCATTTAAAGTAAAGGCTTCTGTAAAAGTTCCTGGTGTTGGTAAGCTTATCGCACAGTATGTTTCTTGTGAAAACGATAATGGTAAAGCTATGCAAAATGTTGATGAGATTGATGTGATTTTAGCGACTAAAATAGCTGGAATTGGTGCGAAGTTGATTTATATGGATAGAGATGTTACTCATACATCAGCTACAGCGGCTAATGCAAAATTTGGTATGGATACTCAACATGTTAGAGTTATCCTCTCTAAAGATTTCTAGAAAAATATACATTTCTTAGACTTTGGGCTTTTGCCCTTGGTCTAATAAACCATAAAAAACTCAACAACAACCAAAACCCCAAATAAAACATCAAAAAAATTCTTTTCTCTTTTTAAAAATGCTAAACGAAATCGTCTTATAGAATCACCTCTACCTGCTCTTGTCACTTGATTTCCCATAAAACATTTTTTATGAACTTCTAAGTTTTCAATTTGTTCTTCTGTTAGGGGCATTTTGCCTTGAGTTACTAAAAATAGTGAATACTCTTTGTTTAAAAAGCGTCCTACATTTGGGTTTATATCTTTGTGGTTATTTATAGCATCTAGTGAGTTTGCTACTACTGTTCTTGCTTTTAGCATATTTATACCTAAAACAAGATGCATTAAAAGTGTAGCAAAGGTTAGATTTGTATTTATTTCGTAGATTAAAAATGTACTAAGCAGACAAGCTATAAAGACAAATGTAAATGTTGCAAAGTCGTATCTATTTATACTATTTATGATGTTGTTTTGGTTTGTTGAAGCTATATTTACCCAAATTTGATAATCTCTTAACTGTTTTTTAATTGCAAAAACCATGACTCTTTCTACCTTTTTTCTTTTTAAATCGACAAAAAATAGAAAAACTTCATATTATATTGCTATAATCGCTTCATGACAGAAGATATATACAGTAAAAAAGTAGCAGAGTTAAAAGAGTATGCATATGCATATTATGTGCTTGACAATCCTATGATTACAGATGAACAATACGATAAACTTTACAAAGAGGTTTTAGAGTATGAGAAGAAAAATCCTAAAAATATAATTTTTGATTCTCCAACTTTAAGGGTTGGCGGTGTTGTATTGGATGGATTTTTAAAAGCATCTCATATAAAAAGAATGTGGAGCATGGAAGATATCTTTAATCATGAAGGTCTTATAGAGTGGCTAAATAGAGTGGCTAAAAATGTAACTAATCCATCATTTTTTTGTGAACCAAAGTTTGATGGAGCTAGTTTAAATATCATCTATGAAGATGGACTTTTAAAGCAAGCCATTAGCAGAGGTGATGGGAGTGTTGGCGAAGATGTGACAGAAAATGTTAAGACTATTAGATCAGTTCCTTTAGAGATTGAGTATAAAGAGCTTATAGAGATTCGTGGTGAAGTTGTTATAAAAAAGAGTGATTTTGAAAAGATAAACAAGGAAAGATTAAAAGAGGGTGAAGCACTTTTTGCAAATCCTAGAAATGCGGCTGCTGGAAGTATGAGACAGCTTGACTCTTCTATCACAGCAAAAAGAAGACTCTTTTTTTATCCTTGGGGGCTTGGAGAAAACCCACTTTCTCAAAAGTTACTTAGCCAAAAAATGGATTTTATATACTCTCTTGGTTTTTTACCACCACCTCTTAGAAAAAATACAAAAAGTATTGATGAGATAGATGAGTTTTATAAAGAGATAATCTCAAAAAGAGATAAGATAGAGATGATGATGGATGGGCTTGTTATCAAGGTTGATGAGATAGAGCTTCAAGAGGATTTAGGATATACAGTCAAAAATCCAAAATGGATGTGCGCTTATAAGTTTCCAGCTGTTGAAAAAAGTACAATAATCAAAGATATAATTCTTCAAGTTGGAAGAAGTGGAGTTGTTACACCTGTTGCTATAGTAGAGCCAACTGATATAGAGGGTGCTGTGGTTGAAAGAGCAACTTTGCATAATTTTGATGAGATAGATAGAAAAGATATCATGATAGGTGATAGGGTTATCATCATACGAAGTGGAGATGTTATACCTAAGATTATCAAAGTGCAGATGCAGTTTCGAGATGGTAGACAAAAAAAGATCTCTCGTCCTACAAATTGTCCAGTTTGTAAAAAAGAGCTTTTAGATGAGGGAATTTTACTAAAGTGTCAAAACTTAGAGTGTAGTGCAAGAGTTGTAAATTCTATTAAATATTTTGCAAGTAGAAAGTGCCTAAATATCGACGGTCTTGGAGGAAAGATAGTAGAAAAACTATATGAAAATTCTCTTGTAAAAAGTGTTGCAGATCTGTTTGAATTAGATAAAGATGAGCTTTTAAAACTTGAAGGTTTTAAGGAAAAAAGAGTAGAAAATCTCCTAAACTCCATATCCAAAACAAGAGGCAGTGATTGTTGGAGAGTTATAAATGCTTTTGGTATGGAGCATGTTGGTGAAGTTGGAGCTAAAAAGCTTTGTGAGAGTTTTGGGTTAGAGTTTGTAAATGCAAGTAAAGAAGAGCTTTTAAATATCGATGGTTTTGGTGAAGAGATGGCGGAGTCTGTTTTGGAGTTTGTGCGAGTAAATAAAGAGATGATAGATAAACTTTTTAAGATAATTGAACCAAAAGTTTTACTAAAAGTAGAAGCTAAAGATAACCCTTTTAAAGGAAAAGTTATAGTTTTAACAGGCTCTATGAGTCAAGGTAGAGATGAGATTAAGCAGATGCTTGAGAGTCTTGGTGCTAAAGTAACTGGATCTGTCTCTAAAAAAACAGATTTTTTAATTTATGGTGAAGATGCAGGAAGTAAATATGATAAGGCTCTCTCACTTAATGTAAAGGTTTTAAATGAGAGAGAGTTTCAAGAGAGTTTAAATAGCTTTTAACTCTTTTAAAAAAGTTTTCTCATTTGAGCCACCTATGATTTCTTTGCCTATTTTTTCATCTGTATTTGGGTTGATGAAGAAAAAAGTCGGAGTACCCGGAGAGTCAAACTTTCTTGGATAATCATCTTTGTATATTTCTACTTCAACAGCTACATGATTTTTAGATATAAAGCTTGCGATTTTTTCATCTTTGAGAGGACCATTTTTCATATAGTCACAAGCATGACAGTTTATGGATGAGAGCATTAGCATTATTGTTTTATTGTCTTCCATAGCTTTTTTGGATGCATCTTTATAACTTTTCTCCCAAGTTAACTCTGCTGAAAATAGTAGGGAATAACTAATAGTAATTAGAAATAGTATTTTTTTCATATTTTTATATCTCCTTTTTTTGATGTTGGTATTATAGATAATTATTGTGTATATATTGTTTAATTTGGTATGATTTTAGTAAAATCTATGCTTAGGAGATAAAAGTATGAAAACAGATAAAACGATTTTAGTTATAACCGATGGTATAGGTTACAATAAATCTTGCAAAGATAATGCATTTTGTAATGCTAAAAAACCAACTTATGATTATCTATTTGAAAATGTTCCATATTCACTTATAAAAACTTCAGGAGAGGCAGTAGGGCTTCCAAAAGGGCAGATGGGAAATAGTGAAGTAGGGCATATGGCTATTGGGAGTGGGAGGGTGTTGTATCAAAATCTTGTTAAAATTACAAAAGCAGTAGATGATGGGACATTGGCTAAAAATTTAGTTTTAGTGGATTTGCTTCAAAAAAGTAAAGTTGTTCATATTGTGGGGCTTTTGAGTGATGGAGGGGTTCACTCTCATATTGATCATATTATATCTTTGGCAAAAATCTCTCTTAGTGATGGTAAAAAAGTCTATCTACATCTAATTACTGATGGTAGAGATGTTAGTCCAACTTCTGCACCTTTTTACCTAAAACAGATTTTAGATGAAAACTTATCTATCGCATCTATAAGTGGTAGATTTTATACCATGGATAGGGACAGTAGATGGGAGAGAGTTAAAAAAGGTTATGATGCAATTGCTTATGGATTACCAAAGTGTAAGGTAACACCATTGGAGTATATAAAATCTCAGCACGACAAAGAGATAAAAGATGAGTTTATTGAGCCTGTTTCATTTGATGGGTACTCAGGATTTGAAGATGGAGATGGCGTAATCTTTGCAAACTTTAGAAGTGATAGAATGCGAGAAATTACAGAGGCTGTTGGAGATGAGAATTTTAGTGAGTTTAAAACAAGTGAGGTAAAATTAAATATTATAACTCTAACAGAGTATAAAAAAGAGTTTCCATATCCTGTGATTTTTGAAAACTCTCTTCCTAAAAATACACTAGCTGAAGTAATAAGCAAAGCTGGGTTATCTCAACTTCACACTTCAGAGACAGAAAAATATGCCCATGTGACTTTCTTTTTAAATGGTGGTGTTGAAGAGCCATTTGAGAATGAGACAAGGGTTTTAGTGCCTAGCCCTAATGTAAAAACTTATGATTTAAAACCAGAGATGAGTGCTAAAGAGGTTAGTAAAAATGTCCAAATTGCTATGAAAAATGAGTATGATTTTATAGTAGTTAATTTTGCAAATGGTGATATGGTCGGACATACAGGAGATTATGAAGCAGGCATAAAAGCAGTTGAAGCAGTTGATAAAGAGCTTGGAGAAATTTTAAAACTTGCCCAAGAATTAGGATACAATCTAGTTTTGACAAGTGACCATGGAAATTGTGAACAGATGAGAGATGCAGATGGAAAAATATTGACAAATCATACTATATTTGAGGTGTTTTGTTTTGTGATGAGTGATGGAGTTACTAAGGTTAAAAATGGAGGGTTAAACAATATCGCTCCAACTGTTTTAAAGCTTATGAATTTAGCTAAACCCAAAGAGATGGATGAGGCTTTAATCTAGCTTTGCTATAATCAACGGCTAGATTAAAGATAGGGATGTAAATGGAAAAAGCAAAGTATATTTGGATGGATGGGGAGCTTGTTGATTGGGATAAAGCTAAAGTCCATGTTCTTACACATACATTGCATTATGGAAATGGTGTTTTTGAGGGTACTCGTGCATATCAAACGGCTGATGGTCTGGCGATATTTAAGCTCAAAGAGCATACAAAAAGACTCTATAATTCAGCAAAAATTACGGCAATAAAACCAAATATTGATATAGATACACTTTTGAAAGCTCATATAGATTTGTTAAAATCTAACGATTTTAAAGCAAATGTATATCTAAGACCGCTTATATATTTGGGATATGGGCAGATGGGAGTTCACCATGTGAAAGCTCCTGTTCATACTATGATAGCAGCTTGGGAGTGGGGTGCATATTTGGGTGATGAGGCTCTTAAAAATGGTATCAAGGTTATGACATCATCTATTATGAGGAATCCTATAAAATCAACTTTTGGAAAAGCAAAAGCTGTTGCAAATTATTTAAATTCGCAGATGGCAAAATATGAAGCGATTGAGAGTGGATTTGGTGAAGCTTTGATGTTGGATGATAATGGATTTGCAGCTGAGGGTACTGGAGAGTGCCTTTTTATCATAAGAGATGGTAAGCTTATCTCTCCTCCAAATGATAACTCTTTAGAGTCTATCACTCAGGGGATGATTTTAGAGTTGGCAGAAGATGCAGGCATTGAGATAGAGAGACGAAATATTACAAGAGATGAGATCTATATCTGCGATGAAGCATTTTTTACAGGAACAGCCGCTGAGGTTACTCCTATAAATTCGCTTGATTATAGAGTGATTGGAGATGGGAAAAGAGGTGAGATGACTGAGAGATTGCAGAGTGCATATTTTGATGTTGTGTTTGGACGAAATGAAAAATATAAAAAATACTTAACTTACATAGGGGATTAGAATGCCAGCAGATTTAAATGATTATTTTAAAAATAGAGGTGGAGATAAAAAACCATCAGGCGGAGGAAATATCGGTGGAGGCGGAGGTGGTAGAAAACCACCTGAAGTACCAGAATTTATGAAAGATTTTGGTAAAAAAACATGGATTATATATTTAATAATTGGACTTATAGCACTTTTTGTTATGGCTAAACCTTTTGTTGTGATAAACTCTGGTGAAGTTGGTATCAAGTCAACAACAGGTAAGTTTAATACAGAGCCTTTAGCCCCTGGTTTTCATCTGTTTCTTCCATTTGTGCAGCAAGTTAGAGTTGTTGATACAAAAGTAAGAAGTATCAACTACACATCAAATGCACAACACAATATGTCAAATATTAGAGATAGTGGAGTTATGAATGCATCTACAATTACAGCACTTGATAAAAGGGGTCTTTTAATCTCCATTGATATTACAATACAGTATAGATTAAGATCTCAAACAGCTCCTCAGACTATCGCAACTTATGGCTATGCATGGGAAGAGAAGATTATCAATCCAATTGTTAGAGATGTTGTTCGTGCAGTTACTGGTTCATATAAGGCGGAAGAGCTTCCTGTTAAAAGAAATGAAATTGCAACAGCAATTCGTGCAGGTATTGAAGAGCAGATAGATGCAAAAGCTGGAAATCCAGTTGAGCTTACGACTGTAAACCTTAGAGAGATTATACTTCCACCAAAAATTGTTGAGCAGATTGAGAGAGTTCAAATTGCTAAACAAGAGGGAGATAGAGTTCAACTAGAGGTTTTAAGAGCAAAACAAGAGGCTGAAAAAATTGCGGCTTTAGCACAAGGTCAAGCGGATGCTAGAATTATTCAAGCAAAAGGTCAAGCAAATGCTATCAAGATTGAAGCAGATGCAAAAGCTTATGAAAATACTGAGATTGGAAAGAGTTTGACAACTGAGATGTTGACATTAAAGCAGATTGAAGTTCAAGGAAAATTCAACGATGCATTAAGAACAAACACAAATGCACAAATTTTCTTAACTCCTGGTGGCTCTACTCCAAATATTTGGGTTGATTCAAAAAGTAGACAACAAAAGATATCAGCTGAACAGTAATGGATAAAATTACTATCAACTGGGATAAAAACGAACTTATCCCAGTTGTAGCTCAGGATTATCAAAGCGGAGAAGTTTTGATGCTAGCTTATATGAATGAAGAAGCATTGGAACTTACCCTAGAGAAAAAAACAGCCCACTATTTTTCAAGAAGCAAACAGCGAATTTGGCAAAAAGGTGAGAGTAGTGGAAATTTTCAGATAATAAAAGAGATGTTTGTAGACTGTGATAATGATACCTTGCTTTTAAAAATTGAACAAGTTGGTGGGAGTGCTTGTCATACTGGACGAAAATCTTGTTTTTTTACAAATGTTTTTACTGGAGAAAAAGATAAAGATATAAATATTGAAGCAACTGAAAATTATTCTATAAGTGATACCCTCTATCATGTGCTGTGTGAGAGAAAAAATGCTGACCCTTCATCTTCTTATACCGCTTCACTTTTACAAAAAGGCGACAATGCTATACTTAAAAAGGTTATTGAAGAGGCAGGAGAGTTCTGTTTTGCTGTAAAAGATGCAGATGAGAGTGAGATTATCTATGAAGCAGCTGACTTGGCATTTCATGTGCTTGTAGCATTAGCAGATAAAGATATAAATCCAGATCGTATCAAGCAAGAGTTAAAAAGACGACTTGGTACAAGTGGAATAGAAGAAAAAAACTCCAGAAAGAAAACAGATGCTAATAAGTCCAAAGCAGAGTCTAGGTGATTATGTTCACTCTTTAACTATATATGATTATTTAGCATTTGGTTGGCTTGCTCTTTTACTTATTGTTATGTTTTTGTTGTCTATTATGATGATAAAAAATAGACCAAGATGTGCAATTTTACTTATGTTTGTTACAACACTTTTGATATTTGTTGCCCCTATCTCTATAAAACTTTTTTTAGATAAAAGTGTAAGAAAAGTAGTTATTTTGGATCAAAATCACACTATTTTAAACTTTTCAAAATCTTTGATAGTTACGGCAAAGTTGGAAAACAGAGGGAAAATAGATCTTCATAAATGCTATATAAATAGCAAAGTTTTAAAAACTCCTGAGAATTTTTTAAAAGATATATTAAATTATTTAAAGCCGATAAAGAAAAAGACGATTATACTCACAGAGGATTTGCCTCAAAATCAGAAAAAAGAGTTTAAAGTGGTTTTTGAAAATTTTAAATATAGTGAAAATTATGATGTAATTGTTAAAGCGGAGTGTTATTGATGATTTATATGACTTTTTTTCATTGGATGGTTGTTGCTATTTTTGCAGTACTGTTTTTTATGCTTGTTATCTTATCTTCTAGTGAGAAAAATCCTAAAACATTAATCTCTATGATATTTTCATCGTTTCTTTTAGTTGTTGTTGGAACGGCATTTTCACTTTTTGCACTTGACAAATATACTAAAGAGGCAAAGCTTTTATCTTCTTCAAAAACAAGAGATTATTCAAATGAGAGTGTAATCATAAGAGGAAAAATTAAAAATATTGGTAAATTTAAGATAGGTTACTGCAATGTTGAAGTTCGTATGATAAATGCTAGAAAAAGGGGAGGAAAAATTTCCTATTTTACACCTAGTAAATCTCTTAGCTTTGGTTCAAAAGATGTAAAAGGGAATGTTGTAGAAGAGGAGTTTTTAGCCATTAAAAACTTAGAGCCTAAAAAGTCAAAAAACTTCAAGATAGTTATGAGTTTTCCCCCTCACTTTGCAAATCCAAACTATAAGTTAAAACTTTTTTGTCATTAATTTACAAAGTAAAAAGATTCAGCCTTTATCTCTTTTACTTGATGGAGTAGTTGATCGTTTGTGATTAGAGTTAAATCATAAGCAAGAGCAGTTGCACAGATGATAGCATCTACTCTTGGTAAGGAGTAATTATCTTCTATATCCTTGGCATTTTGTTTGATTTCGTCATTTATGCCTAAAATATTTATTTTAGAGAATATTGCTAAGATAGTCTCTTTTTCATCATCTGTCATTTTATAAAATGATAAAATCTCTTTTTTGTTAATCTCTGTTGTACAGTAAATAGCCTCTGGTAACTCTAATCCACTTTTTAATGAATAAATAATTACATTTGTATCTAATAAGTATCTATCTTGCATCTCTAATCTTTCTTTGGTATTCTACAGGATTTACATCATTAAAACAAGATATCTTGATTTCTGATAGGTCTAAAGCTTGTGCTTGAATGTCAAGGGTTAAATTTGTCTCTTCTTTATGTGTTATCTCAATCTCTTTTATGAGTTTAGGCTCTTTTTCTTTGATAGAATCATCTTTAACACTTAGAGTTACTTTTGCATGCTTATCATGTAAATCTTTATATTCATCAGGAACTTTAATAATTCCATTGATTATGTTTACTTCAAATTCTACGGTTTTCATAACTACCTTAATGTTATTTTTTAAGATTTTACTATAAAGTTCTTAAATATACTGTATAAATGAAATAAATTTATATATTTTATAATAAATGCTTAATTTTTTTTAGTTATTGTCGATATTCAAGGAACAGCAAAATAGAAAAAGGAGTAATTGAGCATGATAGCAGTCAAAAAAAGAGTAGATAGTAAGCCAAGTTTTGAGGATAGCCAGAGTGAGGGTAATTTTTCAGATAATTTTTTTTCACTTGATGAAAATGTAGAGCAAAGTGATTTTGTAGAGCCAGCTTCTAGAATTTTAGATGAAGAGATTATATTAAATCCTAAAAAATATATTTTGAGTAAAACAGACACAAAAGGTATTATTGAGTATGGTAATGATTATTTTGTTGAGATATCTGGATATAGAGAAGATGAGTTAATTGGTCAACCTCACAACGTAATTCGTCATCCTGATATGCCAAAAGTTATATTTAAGCTCTTATGGCAGAGAATTCAAAGCCGTGATAATATCGTAGCTGTTGTAAAAAATTTGTCTAAAGATGGTAGATATTATTGGGTTATGACAGAGTTTGAAATCAAAATTGATAAAATTACAAATGAGATTACAGGATATTTTGCATATAGAAAAGCAGCACCAAGAAAAGCTATTGAAAAAATTGCTCCTTTGTATAAAAAGCTTTTAGATATTGAAAAAGTAGGTGGTGTTGAGGGTTCACAAAAGTATTTAGCAGCACTTTTAGAGGCTGAAAATAAAACTTATGATAAATTTATAGATGACATAACTGGACGAAACTCTGGCATGATGAAGCTATGGTTTATGGCTATGAAGAAATTCTTCTCTTAAGGCTAAAAAGTTTTAACCAATTTTTTAGTAAACTCCTTGGAAAATGAACTAAGGAAAAAAAATGTCCAAGATCCAAATTTGGCACAACCCAAGATGCAGTAAATCAAGAGATGCATTAAATCTTCTCGAAAGTGAGGGGATTAGTGCAGAAGTTATAAAATACCTCGATACAAAACTCACATATGAAAATATCAAAGAACTTTTAAACTCTTTAGGAGTTAATGCAAGAGAGCTAATGCGAACAAAAGAGGATATCTATAAAGAGTTAGATCTGAAAAATGAAAATGATGAAGATAAACTTATATTGGCAATGGTAGAAAACCCAAGATTAATTGAGAGACCAATAGTTATAAAAGATGGCAAAGCAGTTATCGGTAGACCTATTGAAAATGTTATCAATTTGGTAAGGGGTTAAGATGTTTTCAGCAGTAAATTTAACTCAAAGATATGGCAAGCGGGTGCTTTTTGAAAAGATAAATATCTCTTTTGATAAAGGCAAGAGATATGGACTCATTGGAGCAAATGGAGCTGGAAAGAGTACATTTTTAAAGATATTAGCAGGAGAGATTGAATCAACTGATGGAGAGGTTCATATTCAAGCTGGATTAAAAATGGGAGTACTTGGGCAAAACCAATATGCTTTTGAAGACTTTACTTTAAGTGATGCGGTTCTTTATGGAAATAAACGGCTATATGATGCACAAAAAGAGAAAGAGAAGCTCTATATGGAGGGTGATTTTGAAGATGATAGTGTAAATAACCGTTTAGCGGAATTAGAGATAGTTTGTGCAGAGGAGGATCCAACTTATGAGTCAGAGGTTCATGTAGAAAAACTTCTTGAAGCTCTTGGGTTTGAAGCTTCTACTCACGGTGAAAAGATGAGTTCACTCACAGGTGGTGATAAGTTTAAAATTCTTTTAGCACAAGTGTTGTTTCCAAAACCAGATATTTTACTTTTAGATGAGCCGACAAACAATCTTGATATGGATGCAATCTCTTGGCTTGAGTATGTTTTAAAAAGACACGAGGGAACTCTTATAGTTATATCTCATGATAGACACTTTTTAAATGGTGTTGTAACACATATTTTAGATCTTGATTTTAAAAATATTCGTGAATTTACTGGAAACTATGATGAGTGGTATATCGCTGCAAATATTATCCAAAAACAAAATGAAGCAGATAGAAGTAAAAAGCTAAAAGAGAAAGAACAGTTAGAGAGTTTTGTTGCTAGATTTTCTGCAAATGCATCTAAGGCTAAACAGGCAACAAGTAGACAAAAACAGTTAGATAAACTTGATGTTGGAGAGATTAAAATATCTAGCAGAAGAGATCCTAGTATTATGTTTAAGCCTTGTCGTGATATAGGGGCGGAGGTACTTGAGGTTAGTGGAATTTCTAAAAGTTATGATGGCGAAAAAGTTTTTGAAAATCTCTCTTTCAATATAGAAAAAGGAGATAAAATTGCTCTTATTGGTACAAATGGTGCAGGAAAAACAACTCTTCTTGAGATAATAACTGAAAATTTAAAACCAGATTGTGGATCTATAAAATGGGGACAAACTATACATACTAGTTACTTTCCTCAAAATACAACAGACCATGTAAATGGTGATGTTAATCTCTATAGTTGGCTTCAGGGATTTAGTAAAGATTGGCATATTGATGAACTTAGAAAATGTTTGGGTCGTATGCTTTTTAGTGGGGAAGAGCAAGAAAAAGCTGTGGATTCTCTAAGTGGTGGAGAGAAACATAGAATCATGCTTTCAAAAATGATGATGGATGATGCAAATATGCTTATTCTTGATGAGCCAGATAATCATCTAGATCTTGAAGCTATTATCGCACTTGGAGAGGCTCTTTATAATTATAGAGGAAATGTTATCTGTGTGACTCATGATAGAGAGTTGATAGATGCATTTGCGAATAGGATTATTGAGTTAAAACCAAATGGCGATTTTGTTGATTTTAAGGGTGGTTATGAAGAGTATGTTGAGAAGATGGGAAAGAAGTAAATTTACTTCATATCCCCAAGAATTTTTGTATTAGATACAACACCCATATAACTCTCTTTATGATTTCCATCTTTTCCAAACATCATCATGTAAGGTATCTCTCCTTGCCAGTCAGTGTTAGCTCTTATAAATGTGACTATATCCCAAGCATTATTTAAGTTTACAACTGGATGTTTTATGTTGTTTGTTTTGATAAAATCATCAAGCTCTTCATCACTCATATCTAATTGTACTTGTATTGATATGATTTGTATATCTTTTGTGTGATTTTCTTGAAGCTCATTAAGATGAGGCATTTTTATCATACAAGGAGGGCACATCGGTCCAAAAAAGTTCAACATAACAGTTTTTTCAGGGTATTGGGGAAATACAAAACCACCATCTGTTATGTTTAATTCTAGTACAGTGCCATCAGATGCTGTTAGTAGCATTTGATCGGATTTAGGTTTTGCATATGTTGCAGATGTAAAGATAAATGCAATAAAAAGTGCAATTAAACCAAGTTTTCTCATTTATTTTTCCTTAGATACTTAAAATTTTGAAGCTTTTAGTTTAGTATCTTAAACTTTAAATGTGTATTAATCGTGTATGTTATATAATAAAAGAAAACGGAAAGTAAATAGTGAAACTTACACATTTAGATGAAAATGACAGACCAAAAATGGTTGATGTAACTGAAAAAGAGGACACAACAAGAGTAGCCATAGCCAGTGGTATAATCACAATGAGTCAAAAGGCTTATGATATAGTTGTAGAAAATCAAGGTAAAAAAGGTCCCGTTTTGCAAACAGCAATTATTGCAGCAATTGGTGGAGCTAAAAGTACAAGTTCTCTAATCCCCATGTGCCACCCTCTAATGCTTACATCAGTAAAATGTGATGTGACAGAGCTTCCAAAACTACCTGGTTTTAAGCTAGAAGTTTTAGCAAAATTATCTGGAAAAACAGGTGTTGAAATGGAAGCTTTAACAGGTGTGAGTGTTGGTCTTTTAACAATTTATGATATGGTCAAAGCAGTTGATAAATCTATGGTTATTTCAGATATACAGTTAGAGTCAAAAAGTGGAGGAAAAAGTGGATTGTTCACAAGGTAAATTAGAGTTAACATATCCATGTGAATGGGAGTATAAAGTGATTGTAGAAACACATATAGAGATTAAAAGTGTGACATTTTGTGTTTTAGGTGATAGAGAACATATCATAAAAGAATCAAAAATAAGTAAAAATGGAAAATACAAAAGCCACAATATCTCTCTTTTAGTTCATAATGATGATGATAGACATACTGTTTTTGAACAGTTAAAAAAAGATGAAAATGTCAAGATGGTTTTGTAACTTATCTAAGGTCTTGTATCTGTTTTTTATACTTATCTAAAATTTTATCCAATAAATCGCTTGAAGTTTCAAGCTTTAAAAACAGCTCTTCTATCTTAGTGTTTATCTTTGAAATATTTTGAGATAGCTCTATGACAGTGCTGTTGTCGTTTGCATTAGATGCATCTATGAGTCTGGAGTTCTCTTGTGCTAATTTCTCTTCAAGAGTTGTAATCTCACTCTCATACATATCTATCTCTTTTTTGTGTGGTGAACTCTCTTTGCTTCTATCTTGAATTAGCTTTGCTTTTTGTTTTTTATACTCTTTTTGATTTACTTTTGGTTTTCTTTTTTTATCACCTTCTTCATCTTCCCAACCAATTTTTTCCAAAAAATCATCATAATTTCCGTCAAAATAACTAGCCCCACCTTTATGAAATATAATCAGTGAGTCAGCCAAACGACGAAGTAGCATCTCCGAGTGAGTTACCATTATGGTGGCTCCTTCAAATGCAGAAATAGCATCACAAAGTGCATCTATTGATTGCATATCTAAGTGGTTTGTTGGCTCATCTAGTAGAAGTAGATTTGAGGGAGTTGCTATGATTTTTCCAAGCATTACACGGCTTCTCTCTCCTCCTGAAAGAACTTCTATCTTTTTATCAGCTGCATCTCCTGTAAACATCATTGTTCCGCAAATTGCTCTTATTTGTGAAATAGACATACTTTTAACAGCAGAATTTATCTCTTGTGCGACACTATTTTTAGTATTTAATCTCTCTATATTTGTTTGACCAAAATGTGCAACACTAGATGATGGATGCATGGTTTTTGTACCCTCTTGTTTGGGTAATTCTTCTGATATGTAGTTTAAAAGAGTGGATTTTCCTTTGCCGTTTTTTCCGATGATTGCAAGACATTTTCCATTTTCTAGTGCAAAAGAGATGTTTTTAAAAAGAGGCTCTTTAGGATTGTAGCCAAATCCTAAATCTTCAACTCTAAGTGTAACTTTTGCAGGTGTTGGTTTATAGTTAAAGTTAAAAGATAAGCTGCTCTCACTTTCCAAACTCTCCATATCTTCCATCTTCTCCAAAGCTTTAGCTTTTGACTGTGCAAGAGCTGCTGTTGAAGCTCTTGCTTTGTTTCGTGCTATAAAATCCTCTAACTCTTTTCTCTTTTTTTCTTGATTTTGTCTTGTCTTTTCATATGTTTCATCACTAAGTGCCAATATCTCTTCATATTTTTTAGTGCTACCTTCTATAATTTGTATCTTTTTTCTCTGCAAACCCATTGTATGAGTCGTAACTGAGTCCATAAATTCACGATCGTGAGTTATGATGATAACCTCACCTTTAAACTCACGAATAAACTTCCTAAGCCACCTTAAAGATAAAATATCAAGATAGTTAGTAGGCTCATCAAGAAGTAACATTTGTGGCTGAGTTGCTAATAATTTTGCAAGGTTTATTCTTATTTGATAGCCACCAGAAAAGCTTAATGGATCTTTTTCTAAATCCTCACTTGTAAACCCAAGCCCAAAAAGAAGCTTTTCTACTTTATAAAAGTTATATTTATCCTCTTCAGATAAAGCTAATGCACACTCTTTCAAAACTGTATCTTCTGTAAATTTAAGATGCTGACGAAGTGTTCCTATCTTATAGTTTTTAGGAATACCAAGCTCCCCTTCATCATAACCTTCTTCCCCAAGTATAATTTTAAAGAGAGTTGATTTTCCTGAGCCGTTTCGTCCTATCAAGCCTATTTTTTGTGTTGGTAGTATTTTTAGATTGATATTGCTAAAAAGAGTTTGTCCGCCAAAACTTTTACTAAGATTTGTAAATTGTATCATATTTTTTATCCGTCTGTTTTATAATTATCGAAGGAGTATACCAAAAAATTTAAAGATAAAAACCAATAAATGAAAATTTTTTAAAATTTGTGTTAAAAAAGCTTTACAATTAATACTTTTTTGGTTATAATTCTCGCTCTTTTATGATGTATGATATGCGGGAGTAGCTCAGCGGTAGAGCACGACCTTGCCAAGGTCGGGGTCGCGAGTTCGATCCTCGTCTCCCGCTCCATATTAAAATCTAGAAGATACAAAACTTTTTTAAACTTTTTGTGCCCGGGTGGTGGAATTGGTAGACACAGGGGACTTAAAATCCCCCGGCTATTGCAGCTGTGCCGGTTCAAGTCCGGCCCCGGGCACCACCAAATATATATAAAAAATGGCGACATAGCCAAGTGGCTAAGGCAGGAGCCTGCAAAGCTCTGATCCCCGGTTCAAATCCGGGTGTCGCCTCCACATTTATATATTAACTTACAAATGCCGGGAGATGGCAGAGCGGTTGAATGCACTGGTCTTGAAAACCAGCGAGGGTCATACCTCCGGGAGTTCGAATCTCCCTCTCCCGGCCACTTACTTTTACTTTACCCATTTTTAAACCC
>JAMOMC010000020.1 GCA_027068765.1 Campylobacterales bacterium | reverse complement strand
TAACTAAACTTACTAGATAAACTTACTTGACATTAAAGATTATTTCTACTATACTCTTCAAACAAGTTTTAATCCCTAGTAAAAAGATAGACTTAGTATAAATGGAGTTTAAGATGCATGAAAAACCATATAGAAGTGTTGTTAAAACTATCTCTTGGAGAGCTTTAGGCACACTTGACACGATTATTATCTCGTATTTTATTACGGGAAGTTTGGGGATGGCGGCTTCGATTGGAGCTATTGAGCTTGTTACGAAGATGGTTCTTTATTATTATCATGAGAGAGCTTGGAATAAGACAAGTTTTGGAATGGTAAAAGAAGATATGGAGTATAGAATATGATAGAAGAGTTAAAAAAAGAGACTAAACATCTGAATACTTTTGAGTTTTTAGAGTTTTTTTTAGAAAAGTTTGGTGACAAAATTGCACTCTCATCAAGCTTAGGAGCAGAGGATCAAGTTTTAACACATATGCTTTATGAGATTAAAAAAGATGCAAGAGTTTTTACACTTGATACTGGAAGACTCCCTTATGAAACATATGATGTTATTGATGAGATAAATCTAAAATATGGAGTGAAAATAGAGCTATTTTTTCCTTCAAACAAGAGTGTTGAAAAGCTTGTGAATGAGAAAGGAATAAACTCATTTTATGAGAGTATTGAAAACAGAAAAGAGTGCTGTAATATTAGAAAAATTGAACCTTTAAAAAGGGCTTTAAAAACTTTAGATGTGTGGATAACTGGACTTCGCTCATCTCAAGCGGTAACTAGAGATAAGATGCAAAGAGTTGAGCTTGATGAGCATTTTGGGATTATCAAGATAAATCCACTGATACACTGGAGTGAAGATGATGTTTGGGATTATATCAAAAAAAACTCTATCCCCTACAATAAGCTTCACGATCAAAACTTTCCAAGTATTGGATGCGAACCTTGTACAAGGGCTGTTGAGGCTGATGAAGATATAAGAGCTGGTAGATGGTGGTGGGAAAAACCTGAACATAAAGAGTGCGGATTACATAAAAAAGGAAATACAGATGTTAACTAGAGAAAAAATTACTCATCTAAAAAAGTTAGAAAATGAGTCTATACATATTATGAGAGAGGTTATTGCAGAGTTTGAAAATCCTGCTATGCTTTACTCTGTTGGAAAGGATTCAGCCGTTATGCTTCATCTGGCTATCAAAGCATTTTATCCTGCAAAACTGCCATTTCCATTGGTTCATGTAGATACTACTTGGAAGTTTAAAGAGATGATTGAGTTTAGAGATAAAAGAGTTAAAGAGTTGGGATTGGAGCTCTTAGTACATACAAACCCTGAGGGAATAGAGCAAAATGTTGGTCCTTTTACACATGGTAGTAAAGTTCATACTGATATTATGAAAACACAGGGATTAAAACAAGTACTTAACAAGTACAAATTTGATGCAGTATTTGGTGGGGCTAGACGAGATGAAGAGAAGAGTCGTGCAAAAGAGAGAATCTACTCATTTCGTGATCCAAATCATCGTTGGGATCCAAAACAGCAACGACCTGAACTTTGGAATATCTACAATGCAAGCATAACAAAAGGTGAAAGCATCAGAGTTTTTCCTCTATCAAACTGGACAGAGTTGGATATTTGGCAATATATATATCTTGAAGAGATACCGATAGTACCTCTATACTTTGCAAAAAAACGACCTGTTGTAAAAATTGATGGTGTAAAAATCATGGTTGATGATGAGAGGATGCCAAAAGAGTTAGCAGATAAAGCAGAAAATGAACTAGTAAGATTTAGAACACTTGGATGTTATCCACTAACGGGTGCTGTAGAGTCAAGTGCTACTACTTTGCCTGAAATTATCCAAGAGATGCTACTTACTACAACAAGTGAAAGACAAGGACGACTCATCGATAGTGACGAGTCTGGTTCAATGGAGAAGAAAAAGATGGAGGGATACTTTTAATGGCACATCAAGACAATTTAATAAGTGAAGATATAGAGGCTTATCTAAAAAAGCATGAGAGAAAAGAGTTACTTAGATTTATCACATGTGGAAGTGTAGATGATGGTAAAAGTACACTCATTGGTAGACTTTTATATGACTCAAAGATGATTTATGAAGATCAATTAAGCTCCATAGAAAAAGATAGTAAAAAAGTTGGAACAACAGGAGAGGAGATCGATTTAGCTCTTTTGGTTGATGGTTTGCAAAGTGAGAGAGAGCAAGGAATTACTATAGATGTAGCTTATAGATACTTCTCAACTGATAAAAGAAAATTTATCATAGCAGATACTCCAGGGCATGAGCAGTACACTAGAAACATGGCAACAGGAGCTAGTACTGCTGATATGGCGATAATTTTGATAGATGCAAGACGAGGAGTTTTAACTCAAACTAGAAGACACTCTTTTATCGTTTCACTTTTAGGAATTAAACATATCGTTGTTGCTATAAACAAGATGGATTTGGTAGATTTTAGCCAAGAGAAGTACAACTCTATCAAAGAAGATTATCTAAATTTTGCAAAAGAGCTAGGCTTGGAAGATGTAGTATTTATACCACTTTCAGCTTTAAGTGGTGACAATGTCGTAACAAAAAGTGAAAAAACACCGTGGTATGATGGAGAGACACTGATGAGTATTTTGGAAAATACTAAGATTTCAGATGACTTAAATTATGATGATTTTAGACTTCCAATTCAGTATGTAAATAGACCAAATTTAGACTTTAGAGGATTCTGTGGAACTATAGCATCTGGTGTTATAAAAGTTGGTGATGAGATAACAGTTTTACCATCTCGTAAAAGCTCAGTCGTAAAATCTATCGTAACTTATGACGGAGAGTTAGAAGAAGCAATCGTGAGTCAAGCCATAACTTTAACACTAGAAGATGAGATAGACATAAGCAGAGGTGATATGGTAGTAAAAAGTGACAACCTGCCCGAGAGTGCATCTACACTAGATGTAAATATCGTCTGGATGGACGAAAAGCCTCTAAATACAAATACAACTTACAATATAAAAAGAGCAACTACCATGACAAGTGGTACAATAAGTGAGTTTTATTATAAAAAAGATGTTAACACCTTTGAAGAGCAGAGCACAAATGAACTCAAACTAAATGAGATAGGATATGCACAGCTAAATCTAAACACAAAAATAGCCTGTGATCCCTATAAAAACAATAGATTTACAGGAAGCTTCATCATAATAGATAGAGTTACAAATAACACAGTTGGTGCTGGAATGATTGTAAAAAAATCAAAAGTCCAAAAAGAGCATAACTTTAGTGCTTTTGAGATAGAGATGAATGCACTTGTTAGAAAACATTTCCCTCACTGGGGAGTAAAAGATATATCAAAAGTAAATGATTACAATATTTAGGAGAGTAGATGCAAAAAGAGAGCAAAGCTGAGAGAACTGAGCGGATAAAGAGAGAGAAAAATCCTATTGATATCTTTGAAGATATACACTTTTATGCAAAAAGTGGTGAGGTTATTGATGATGAGATGAAAGATAGACTGAAATGGTATGGCATCTATCCTCATAGTAAAAGCTCAGATGACGAAACAAAACGTTTTCATATGCTTAGAGTCAAAGTTGTTAATGGAAAATTAAATCTTGATCAGCTTAAAGTGCTTTGTGAAATCTCAAAAAAGTTTGCAAAAGATACAGCAAATATCTCAGTTCGCCATGATTTACAATTTCACTACATTGAGATAAAAGATGCTCCTACAATCTTTAAGATGCTATCTCGTGTTGGACTTACAACACAGATGGCATGTGGAGATTGTCCAAGAAATATCGTAACTTGTCCACTTAGTGGTATCATAGATGATGAGTTAGTTGATGTTGGAGAGAGTGTAAATAT
>JAMOMC010000019.1 GCA_027068765.1 Campylobacterales bacterium | reverse complement strand
CTATGCTTGTTTATGATACCAACTTAGAGCTACAAGAGAAAGCTAGCGATAACAAATATGCTCAGCAAGTCAATAAAGCACAATCTTTTAATGCCATTAAGCATAAAGCATTTGATATATTTTATAGCAACAAAAGATTATCCAAGCAGATGAAAGAGTTAGAAAAACTATTTGCGATAAATCCAATTCCTATTCGTCCCAAAAGAAAAACCAAACCAAGATTGAATAAGGATGCTCAAAAATCTACAATAGCCACAAATGCCATAAACTTTTTGAAGAGAAAGAAAAAAAATGTTGGTAATTAAACAGTGTTATTATAGGGCTTCGGGGCTTAGCTTAATGGCATTGATGGGTGAGTCTATGAGAAAATTGAGGTCAAAAATCAATAAAATTTGAAATCTTTTCGGACACTTGTGCTATAATTCACACCTTAGAGATTTTTTACTTTAGAGTGTCCGAGTTAGAAACGGCTGGGTGTCCGAATTGGTCGGCTAGAGCAGAGAATCGTAAACTATCAGCTAAACGAATAATTATAGAACAGATAAATGCAAAAATAAAAGTATTTAAAATCGTTAAATATCCTTATCGAAATAGGCGAAAAAAATTTGGTTTAAGGATGAACCTTATTTGTGCTATTGTTAATATTGACTCAGAACCTATAAAAACGGTTGTTTGTGGTGATTGAAGTTTGTCTGTTTTAGGAGAAGTCTATTGTTGCCTAACTACTTATTAACACACACAATACCAAAAACAACTTTAAAATTAATGATTACTTTACAGTAAATAAAATATACCAAAACTACTTGTTGTTTTTATTGAAAATTTACCAATTAACATACATTTTGTATGTTAATTGGCAGATATAGGCGATAACAAACATAGTGTTTTGTTAATTTAAAAAGGTTTGTTATGCAAAAAACTTTAGTAAAAACTTCAATTTTAGTTAAATTTTTTTATACTTTGAGAAAAAGAGTAACAAAAGTATAGAAAACCGAATAAATTTAACATAAATTTTAACAATAAGTAAAAAAAACTTGTATACTGAAATAACGAGATATACAAGTAAGGATTTTTATGAATAGGTTATTTTTTACATTGGTAATAGTTGGGAGTTTACTTAATTTAAATGCATCCAATAAGGAGACAGTAGGACAACAATGGTTATCTGATTTACAAGTTTTAGTGGATTTAAGTAATCAAAGAGTAGATGCACTTATAGGTATCGATAAAAATAAAAACCGTGTGAGAGACGATGTAGAAGCATATATACTGAGTAAATATTCTGATGATGAGTTCCAAAAAGATATGTTTTTTAAAGCCGCTCAAAAAATCCAAGAAATTCTCTCACTTCCAAAAAATAGTGAGATTAAAGAGCATGTTAGACTTGATAGAGAACTTTTAGATATTTATACTTGTAGAGATTATATACTCTATAGAAATGAGAGTGCAAATATCGAAGAGGAGCTTTTAAACAAAACTATGTTTAAAGGAAAAATTTTAAATACTTCTCATAGATTAAGAGCATATATTGATCATAAAAAAGTACTTCCATTAAATTTTGATGAATTAACCAAAGAAGAGTTAAATCGTGATAAAAAGAGTTGTTTAACACTTTATGAGTCATATGAAAATCAAAATAGACAAAGCACGATAACAACTAGGTAAAATTTGCTACACTTGGAGTATGAAAAACATAGTAGTTTATGGAGATGTTCACGGCTGTCTTGATGAGTTTAAGATACTTCGAGAAAAAGCCAACTTAAAAGCTGGTGATATAGAAGTTTTAGTAGGTGATATTATAAATAAAGGTCCTTTTAGTATAGAGACTTTGCACTACATTAAAAAACACAATATCCTTAGCGTTATGGGAAATAATGAAGCTAGAATAATTAAGCTTTATAACAGATACTTAAAAGAGGGCGAGAAATACCTAAAAGAGATAAAACCTCATGAAAAAGAGACGATTTTGCAAATTACAAAAAAAGAGATTGTAAGATTAGAAAAATTACCATATTTTTTAAAATTTTCTAATCTTACAATTTTGCATGGTGGTATTAAAGGAAGTACCAAACTTGATAAAAAACTAGATAATAAAGCCAAAAAAGAGATAACACTTTTAAGATTTTTAGATAGAAACTTAGAGCCCATTGCTTGGAATAACTTTGATGAGAGGTATAAATTTTGGAGTGAACTTTATGATGGCAGAGAGGGTTTTATAGTTTTTGGACATCATCCGTTTGATGAGCCAAAGATAGATGAGTTTTCTTTGGGTATTGACACAGGTTGTGTTTATGGTGGAAAATTAACGGCTGTTAAATTTAATGTTAATGAGAGAGAAGAGGTTGATACTAAAAATTATAAACTTATCTCGGTTTTGGCTTTGAAAAAGTATTGGGTATAAATGCTATAATCTTCTAAAAATATTTTAAAGGCTTATAAATGGGATTAAAATCTGATGGATGGATTAGAGAAAAATCATTAAAAGATAAGATGATAGAGCCGTTTTGCGAAGAGCAAATTGGTAAAGATGTTGTTAGTTATGGACTTAGTAGTTATGGATATGATATACGAGTTGGTAGAGAGTTTAAAATCTTTACAAATGTAAACTCCACCGTGGTAGATCCTAAAAATTTTGATGAAAATAATGTTGTAGATATTGAAGCTGATGTTGCTATTGTTCCTCCTAACTCTTTTGCATTGGCTAGAACGGTTGAGTATTTTAAGATGCCTGATAATGTTTTGGCTATTTGTCTTGGAAAAAGCACTTATGCAAGATGCGGAATTATTGTAAATGTTACTCCATTTGAGCCTGGGTTTGAGGGGCATATTACGATTGAAATTTCTAATACAACTCCACTTCCTGCAAAGATTTATGCAAATGAGGGTATCGCTCAGGTTCTATTTTTTGAAGGTGATGAGCCATGTGAAGTAACTTATGCTGATAAAAAGGGGAAGTATCAATCCCAAACAGGCATCACACTACCGAGAATTTTAAAATAACTTTTTATGAAAAGAACCCATCTACTCCAAGTTGTGGAGCATTTAAAAAAATATAAAAAGATAAACTTGATTGAAAAAGTGGCTGATACTATTATCAAAATTGTATTTGATAAAGATAATCCATATTTTTTTGATATGTGTCGAGGTGACTCTTATATTTTTCAAAAAAAAACTTATAAAAAACTTAGAAACTATAACTCCCCTTTTGATGTTCTTCTTTCCAAGAGGTTCATTAATGCAAAAATTGACAAAATGGAAGTGATGGATGGAAATAGAATATTTAGAATCTATGTAGGAAGTAGTTCAAAATATAAACTTCAAAGCTCTATTTTACAATTTGAATTTACAGGAAGAAATACAAATGTAATTATCTTGGATGAAAACCTTGTGATATTGGAAGCATTTCGACATATTGATTTACAAAACTCTTTTCGTGAAGTAAAAGTAGGTGTTAATCTTATTCCTTTACCGCCAAGAGAGTTTAAAGAGGATAAAGAGCCGATTTTAGATATTGAAGGGTTTTTAGTAAAAGAGTATGAAAAAAGAGAGTTAGTTAAATTAGAAGTAGTTAAAAAACAAAAAACTCTCATAATCTCTAAAAAATTAAAAAAATTACAGAAGCTTTTAAGTTATCTTGAAAATGAAGAGGAGTTGTTAGAAAAAAGTGAAGTTTTGCAGATGAATGGAAATTTGATTTTGTCAAATATCCATAATATGAAAAATTATCAAAAAGAGATAGAGGTTTTAGATTTTGAAGGTAGAGCAAGAATTATTCAACTTCCATCTGACACAAGAACTCCAGCTGAGGCTGCAAATAGATTTTTTCAAAGAGGTAAAAAACTAAAACAAAAATCAAAAAATATTCATATAGAGAGAGAAAACTTAACATATAAAATCACATTTTTGCAAAGATTAGAAATGAGCATTTTTACTTCATCTGCAATAGATGAGGTAAATTTATATCTTCCAAAACAGCCAAAAAAAGTGAAAATAAAACAGAGAGAAGATACAAATGTTGAATCATTTTTCATAGAAGGTTACAAAATAAGCCTTGGAAAAAATGAAAAAGGCAATATATTTTTATTAAAAAAAGCAAAAATGAGCGATATCTGGATGCATCTTAAAGATATACCCTCAACTCATGTTATAATAAAAAACGAGAAAAAAACTCCACCACAATTAGTACTAGAGTTTGCTGCAAAGCTCTGTGTACAGTTTAGTACAACTACTGAAGGTGGATATTTGGTCGATTATACTTATAGAAGAAATGTCAAAATAAGAGATGGAGCAAATGTAAATTATGTAGATTATAACACTATAAAGGCAATAAAAGCCTAAGGAGTAAGATATGGCAATAACACAACTTCACGGTATCTTATTTGCAAATCAAAATATGCAAATAGCCGCTTCCAAACAGATAGATTTACAAGGGAGAATAGAGTTTCAAAACTTAGTAGCAGCAGCTGCTGCAAATGATAAACAACGATTAATTGATGAAACAAGAGCTGCCGAAGAGAGCAAAGGTTTAGAGCCAGAGAGAGAGCATAATCGAAAAAGAGCAGAAGATGAGACAAGCCAAAGAGATGAGTCTCACAACAAAAAACAACAACAGCCTAAAGAAAAACAAGAAGAGGATATATCTCGTATATTGGATATAAAAGCATAACTTTCAGCAATTTGTGACTTCATTACTACTATAATTTGAGTAGTAAAGGCGGTAACTTATATGATAGAAAATATTTTGAAAAATATTGATAAAGAGAGATTTCAAACAGGTTTTGCACTAATTGCTGTTGTGATTTTTATAGCTTGGATTGATAGTTCGATTTTGACTTGGCTTTTTTTGGGTGTAGCTTTTATGTTCTCTTTTTATGAAGCTATGAGGCTTTTTAAAATTGATGATAATTCGCTTTACTTTTATGCCCTTTTGCTCTGGATTATCTCTTTTTTTTATGTAAATCCAGATGATCTGATTTTTGTTGTTTTGATTGTTTTCTCCTCTTTTATGATTTATAAAGGTGATATTGATTTTAAAAAAACTTATATTTTTTTATATCCTACTAGCTCATTTTTGTTTCTTTTAGCTCTATATAAAGGTTTTGGTATGGAAACTTTAATATGGCTTGTTATTGTTGTTTCTCTAACGGATATTGGTGCTTATTTTATTGGGAAAAAATTTGGAAAGAGACAATTTTGTAAAGTCTCTCCTAAAAAAACATGGGAGGGAGTAATCGGGGGTGTGTTATTGGCTACTATTTTTGGAACTTTTTATGGAGTAGGATTTGTATCTGTTTTTCTTGCATTTTTTATCTCACTTATGGTTTCATTTTCATCTGTTTTTGGAGATCTTTTTGAGAGTTATTTGAAGCGAAATGCTGGAGTTAAAGATAGTGGTAGTGTGCTTCCTGGACACGGTGGAGTTTTAGATAGAGTAGATGGTTATATGTTTGGAGCAGTTTTAATGGTGATTGCACTTAGGGGACTTAATTGATTGTACTTGGATCAACAGGGTCTATTGGAGTAAATGCTTTAAATATCGCTAGAAGATTTAACATAAATGTTGAGGTTTTAGTCGCTGGAAACAATGTAGCACTTTTAAACGAGCAGATAAAAGAGTTTTGTCCATCTATCGTTGTAGTTGGTGATAAAAAATTTATCAAAGATGTAAGTTTTAATGGTGCTTTTTTTGGTGAAGAGGGAATATTAGAAGCTTTAGATAATAGCAAAAGTGATTTAGTAGTAAATGCACTTGTGGGCTTTGTAGGTTTAAAGCCAACTTTAAAGGCTATTAAACTTGGTAAAAAAATAGCTTTGGCAAATAAAGAGTCTTTGGTAGTTGGAGGAAAGTTTGTAGATACTTCTAATATAACACCCATAGATAGTGAGCATTTTGGACTTTGGTACCTTTTAAATGATAGAAAAATTGAAAAGATGACCATAACTGCAAGTGGTGGTTCGTTTCGTGATACTCCTATAAGTTTACTCAAAAATGTCTCAGTAAAACAGGCTTTAAATCATCCAAATTGGAACATGGGAAAAAAGATAACTATAGATAGCGCAACTATGACAAATAAACTTTTTGAACTTCTTGAGGCAAAATGGTTGTTTGATATTGATAAGCTAGATGCAATTATTGAGACCAAATCTATAATTCATGCTTTGATTGATTTCTCCGATGGTAGCACAACCGCACATATTGCAAATGCTGATATGAAACTTCCTATCTCTTATGCAATTTTAGGTGAAGTTAAAGAGCAAATACTAAAGAGTGTTAAGTTGACGGAAGTTGGAACTTTAGAGTTTAGAGAGATTGAGATTGAGAGATACCCTATATGGGAAATTAAAGATGATATTTTAGGAAAACCTCACTTAGGAGCTGTTATAAATGCTGCAAATGAAGTAGCAATAGAGCAATTTTTTAAAAAAGAGATCTCTTTTTTAGATATCTCTAAAATTTCTCTTAATGCTTATAAAAATTTTTCTGATTTTGATCCAACATCAATTGATGATGTGTTTATGATAGATAGTGAAGTAAGAGAGTTTATTAAGAAGAGAGGATAAACTCTACTTCTTAAATGTATTATAAACTCTTTGTAAATCTTCGTAGTTTATTTCGCTGTTTTCAGTGATAAAGGTAATCGCCTCATAAGGGTCATCATCAGTGATTTCAAGTGCCTCTTCAAGTAGAGTTGCTAATGAATCATCATCTAAAGAATCCAGCTCAATCTCACTTAAAGTTCCTAATAATTCTAGCTCTTCAACAGTCATTTTTTAATCCTTTTTTTCATGTAAAATTATTTATTTTATTATTTAACTCAGCTTAGCATCGACAAAAAAGTAAAATACTTTAGTCTTTATTATAAAATTTAATACTAAGTAAGAAATAAAAATTGAATTTTACATGAAAAATATTAAATTATGCTGAATTTATTATCATAAAGGAAACTTTTTATAATAATTGATTTTTTAATAATAAAGAGAAATATGTTTAAGAAACAATAGGTTATAATCCGCTTGTTAGTTAAAAATTTAAGGAGTTTATACAATGAAAAAATTAGTAATTGCTACAAGTGTGGCATTGTTAACAACATTTGCAAGTGCAGGTGTAAATTCGAACACAGGTTGTGGTTTAGGTAGTGTTATTTTAGAGAGTCAAGATACTGTTTTAATGCAAGTTCTTGGTGCAACAACAAATGGAACTTCAGGCAACCAGACATTTGGTATTACAAGTGGTACATTAAACTGTTCTAAGCCTACAGCTTTGGTTTCAAATGAAAAAATTGAAAGTTTTGTAGCTGATAACATGGATGGCTTAGCTATCGATATCGCAGCTGGTCAAGGTGAAACACTTTCTACTCTTGCTACTCTTATGAGTATTGAAGATAGAACTTCATTTAACAGTACACTTAAAGCAAATTTCTCAAAGATTTACTCTAAAACTGATGTAACATCTGCGGATGTAATTGATAGTATTGCTACAATTATTGGTTAATTTTTGCAAGTAAGAGGTTTTAAATTTTTAATCCTCTTACTCTTTTTTTCGCCTCATTTTCTTTTCTCTTTCAATTTCTCTTCTAAAATCTTTTCAAATCTCCATAATGATCGCTATTGGCATACACTTCTTCATTTTAAAAATGGTGAAAGTGAGATTGATGATGAGAAATTTTTTCTAAGCCCAAACGGCAAACAAGATGCAAAAGCGGAGTTAAAAGAGACAATAAAAGCACTTTTAAGAGATAAAAATGAAATTATTTGTAGATTTCCTGCTCGTATAAATTGGATAATGAAAAAATTACCTGAATTAAAGAGTGAAGTTGGTGAGTATTCTTGTAAAGAGATAGATAAACTTATAGATGATTTTGATCCAAAACAAATTTCACTTATCTTTCCTACGGCTCATATAAACTCACCTGCATCCATGTATGGACATACATTACTAAGAATTGATGCTGATAAAGATACTCCTCTTCTTTCACAAGCTATAAACTATGCTGCTAAAACTGAGGAAGATAATGGAATTTTATTTGCTTTTTATGGTTTGAGTGGAGGTTATGAGGGGCGATATACGATACTTCCCTACTATGATAAAGTAAAAGAGTATAGTGATATGGAGGCTAGAGACATTTGGGAGTATGAGTTAAATTTAAATCAAGATGAGATAAAACTACTTCTATATCATCAGTTTGAACTCAAAGATATCTATGCAGACTATCTTTTTATGACTGAAAATTGTTCATATAATCTTTTATGGCTTTTAGAGAGTGCAAGAGCTAATACTTATCTTGTTGATGAGTTTAGATTTAAAGCGGTTCCAATTGATACTATTCGCACTCTTAAAAGTGCGGGCTTTATAAAAAATATTACTTATAGAGCTTCAAAGAGTAAAAAGATAAAAGCAATTACTTTAAAGATTGAAGATAAAAATAGGGCAAAAAAGTTTTTACAAGATGGATATAATTTTAATTTGTTAAAAGATTTTAATGATACTCAAAAAGCTCATATCTTGGACTTATCAACTCATATGCTTCAATATAAACGATCTAAAAATAAAATAGATAAAAAACTCTACATTAAAAACCTTATGATGTTACTAAATACAAGGAGTAAACTACCTTCTTTTGATACTGATAAAATAAAAGAGCCCATTAACCCACTAAATGGACATAAAAGCAATAGAGTAACTCTATCTATAGATGAAGATAAAAGAGTTTTTTTAGCTTATAAGCCAGTTTTTCATGATATATATGATGTAGATAGTGGATTTACAGAAGGTGCATATATAAACTTTTTTGATTTGGTTTTAAAAAAAGATAAACATAGTGATATTAAGTTAGAGAAGTTTGATTTTGTAAATATTGCATCTTATGCAAAGAGAGATTTTTTGTTTAAGCCACTTTCATGGGAAGTTGAAGCTGGTTGGCAGAGAAATCATGAAGATAAATTGGAATTTAAATTAAAAGGTGGAGTGGGTTACACTTATGGCAAAGAGGGATTTCTATACTACTTTTTCTTAAATCCTGCATTTTATTATGCTTCAGATGCAGTTTTTGGAATTGCTCCAAAAGTTGGATTTATCAAAAATTTTTTAAATTTTAAAGTAGGACTCAATTTAAAAACAGAGTTTTTAACAACAGGTGATAAAATAACAGAATTTGAAGCTTTTACAACTTATAATCTATATAAAAATTTAGCAATAAATCTAAAATATGATATAACAAAATTTAAAGAGAGAGATAAAAAATTGGGAACAATTTCACTTTTTTACTATTTTTAGGGAATTTTATGATTTTAAGTATAGAGAGTAGCTGTGATGATAGCTCAATTGCAGTAACAGATATTTTAAGCAAAAAAGTGATTTATCACAAAAAAATATCACAAGAGCTTGACCATTCAAAATATGGTGGAGTAGTACCAGAACTAGCTGCTAGACTTCACGCTGAAGCTCTTCCAAAAATACTTCAAGAGACAAAGCAGTATTTTCCTAAATTAAAAGCGATAGCCGTTACAAATGGGCCTGGACTTGCTGTAACTTTGGTTGAGGGAGTGACGATGGCACAAGCTCTCTGCATCTCGTTAGGTATTCCTTTAATTGCTGTAAATCATCTCCATGGGCATATATATTCACTTTTTATAGAGAAACAGACATATTTTCCTCAAACAGTTCTTTTGGTTTCAGGTGGACATACTCAGGTTATTGAAGCTAGAGGGTTTGATGATTTTGAGATTATTGCACAGACTATGGATGATAGTTTTGGAGAGAGTTTTGATAAGGTTGCTAAGATGCTAGGACTTGGCTATCCTGGAGGTCCAATTGTAGAAAAATATGCAAAAGATGGAGATATGGATAGGTTTAAATTTACTATACCACTTGTAAACTCTCCAAAAATCGCTTTTTCATATTCAGGATTAAAAAATCAAGTAAGACTTCAGATAGAAGCACTAGGGAGTGAAAAGAGTGAGCAAGATATTTCAGATGTTTGTGCATCTTTTCAAAAAATTGCAACTGCTCACTTGATAGGAAAGTTAAAAAAGATTTTTAAAACCAGAGAGATAAAAGATTTTTCGATAGTTGGAGGGGCTAGTGCAAATCTATATCTAAGAGATAAGATTCAGAAGTTGTGTTTTGAAAACGATGCAAAATTGCATCTAGCTAAACTTCAATACTGCTCAGACAATGCTGTTATGATAGGAAGATATGCACTAGATGCATTTGATAAAAACAATTTTATAGAGTTTGATAAAATAACTTCAAGTGCGAAGATTACGATATAGAGTTCTACTAAGTAAAATTAGCAGTGCCAAAGTAAATAGTTTAAAATCAAGCTCACTTGCAAAATGAGTATTTTCAAAAACTTTACTTTCTGTCATACTCTCTCCCTCTTTTTGAAGCTCTAATATTTGCGGTATATAATAGTGTGCATATAAAAGTCCGCTAGTTATAACTATAAAAGCGGGTATGGTTGTAAAAATATCTCTATCATGCATTTTGTATTTGTACCCCTCATAAAGTGCAACACATAAAACTGTAAAAGTGACTAAAAATCCAAGTCTTTGAAAATTCTCACTCATGATAAGACCCTCTTGAAATCTTGTTAAAATCTCGCTTTGAAGATAAATCTCACTATTAAAAGTAACAGGTGCAACAACAACCCCTGCATAAAGCCCAGCTCCCAAAGTAAGACCTAAGATGATGATGTAAAAAAGTGTGATAGTTTTAGGTATTTGCATATAATTCTCCTCTATTTTTGTAATTAAGATAAATTTTATCCTATTTACACTATAATTCTTCTTGTAGGTTTCATTTAGTACCTTTGCTAGATGTCAATTCTACTGCTATATAGGCAGAGGGGACGGTGCGGTTATCCGCATCGCTGCTGTATTTAGACTTATTGTTACTAACTGTAACCTTAACATAAAAAAAAATAAAAAAGTCAATTTCAATAATTAGAAACTTATACTAAACAGTGTCAAACATGTTTAATTTCACTCAGTTATCAGTACATATTAAAGTAAATGTTTTAATACCTATTTAAGAAACTTAAAGTAAACTTTACAAAAATATTGAAAATTCCAAAGGATTATAATTATGTTAAATAAAAAATTTAGTTTATCAATTATCACTGCTTCACTAATAATATCAACTTTTACAGGTTGTGGAGAAGATAAAGATAGATTTTCTACAAATAACGAAACTACCCAAGAGATTAAATTGGTAGAACAAGTAACAAAAGCATCTGTGAGTAGAAATATCATCAATGAGGGAGAAAGCATCTCCTTTGAGATAATTACTGCTTCCAAAGATACAAATATAGTAAAGTATGAGTGGAGAGATGCAAGTGGTAAATTACTTACAAATCAAAGCAATTTTAATAGAATTTTTACTAAAGAGGGAGATTATACTACTAAATTAACTACGACTGATGATAATGGAAAAATTACTACAAGTACAGTTGTTATAAAAGTTAACGAAGTTGTAGAAAATAGTACTATAGGTTCTGTAGATGATAGTTCGCAAGATTCACAACCATTAATAGAGCAAGTAATAGATGCTAGTAGTGATATAAATATTCTTCACGAAGAGACTATAAATCTTGAATATGATGGAGATTATGGATTGAGTGGTGCAATTGTTAGCTATGAGTGGAGAGATCTTGATGGAATTTTGATAAGTGATACAGCAAAACTTAGCAGAAAACTTTACTACTATCCGCAATATGATTTTAATAACGATAACACAACAAGATTTGTTAAAACACTAACTGTTGTAAATGATCAAGGAGAGAGTGCATCTAAGAGTTTTACGATTGTAGTGCATAAAAGTCAATTACCAGCTACAGAAGATCCAGATCCAGTAGTGCCAACTCCAACTCCAGAACCTACAACTATCATAGCTAAAGCGTCTACAGATTTTATATCTGCACCTCAGGGGACAAATATCACTTTTAATGCTGATGAGAGTAATGGGAGTAGTGATGAAGTACTAACTTATGAGTGGAAATTAGGAGATGAAGTTTTAAGTAATGATAAAACTTTTAGTAAAAATGATTTTGCTGTTGGAGTTTTTAACATAGTTTTAACTGTTACAAATAGTGATGGAGAAGCCGCAACAGATACAATTGAGATAACAATAGAAAATATCACAACGGCAAATATCAAACCAATAGCCAATGCAGGAGCAGATAAAAGTGCAAGAGTTAATACTTTGGTAGCTATAAAAGGAACAGGTATAGATAGCGATGGTGAGATAGTTAGTTTTAAATGGACAAAAGATGGTACATTGATAGGCACTGAAGCTATTTTAAAATATATACCAAGAACGGTTGGCACTCATACAATAGAGTTAGTTGTAACAGACGATAAAGGAGCTGAGAGTGAACCATCAGTTGCAACAATTGTAGTTACTGATGGTAGTGTTGGGGCAGATGTAACTTTGCCAGTGATTGAGCTTATCGGTTCTGCCGTGGTAAATCTTACAGTTGATAGCATCTATACAGATATGGGTGCAAAAGCTACGGATAACAAAGATGGCATAATTACAGGTAATATTACTACTATAAGCAATGTAAATACAGCAATAGCAGGAACATATATAGTCACATATGATGTAAAAGATTTAGCAGGCAATAGTGCAATTCAAGCCACAAGAACTGTGATTGTTTCACAAGAGGCAAATCAATCTTTGATTGCAAATGCTAGTGTAGATAGAAGTGTTGAGGTAGGAAAAAGTACCACTTTAATGGGAAGTGGAGTAGATAGTGGTGGAAGCATATTAACCTACAAATGGACAAAAGATGGAAATACTTTAGCAACAACAAAAACATTTGATTTTACACCTGATGTTGTAGGTGTTCACACATTAATATTTACAGTAACTAATAGTGTTGGAGAGAGTGCATTTGATACAGTCGTTGTAACAGCAACCCAAGCTCCAGTCGTTAATCCTAGTGAAGATACGATATTGCCAGTAATTACTATGCTTGGTTCATCAACTATTAATCTAATTATTGGCGATACATATTTAGATAGTGGAGCAATGGCAAGTGATAATAAAGAAGGGGTAATAAGCTCTAGTAGGATGGTTACTATAAACAATGTAAATACAGCAGTTGCAGGAACATATACAGTTACATATGATGTAAAAGATTTAGCAGGCAATAGTGCAATTCAAGTGGTAAGAACAGTAATAGTCTCAGAAGATGCTGTTCAGCAAGATATTTATTCAAATTGGGTAGTTGCAAAAAATGATTTGCTTAATGATGTTTCTAAAGAGTTTAGTGGTAATACAGTAGCTGTACTAGTATCACCAAGTAGTCAAATTGGTGAAGATGAATTGTCAATAACTATAGATACTATTTATGGATATATTAATTCAATAAATACAAGATCTCTGTTAGAGGTAAATCAAAATTATGCAAATGGTACAAAAATGGTAGTTAGAGTTTATGATGCAAGTGGAAATATCTTAGCAACGAGTAATGAATTGTCATATGTAGCAAATAGAAACTTAGAGTTTGAGCCGATAAATTTTTAATTTTCAAGGAAGAGAAAAATGAAGTTTTTTTTTAAAATATTAGTATCGTTGTGGCTGGCAACAGCCGTACAAGCGGAGAGTCTATCTTTGGTTAAAGGGTGGAACTTTTTAGGGATAAATGCAAATTTAACCCTTCAAGAATTAAAAACACAATTGGGTGATGATAATATCATTGCGGTTCGTGGGCCAGATACTACTTATAAAAAAACTAATTTAGACTTTTTAAATAACTTTACAGCTTTTGAGCCCAAAAAAGGGTATTGGATAAAACTTGAGAATGAAGCTAATTTAACTTATGCACCGATTGCATATGAAGATAATAGCATTTTACTTAAAGAGGGTTGGAATCTTATAAATCCTATTTCAAATTTAACTCTTCAAGATATTAAAGGACAATTGGGTTCTAGCTTGGAGTCTATTCGTGGAAATGGTAAAGTTTATAAAAGTAGTAATGATGAAATCATAAATAGTTTTGTTCAATTTGAAGAACCTTATGGATATAGGATAAAAGTTTCTACTGATAGCCTCCTCCAATTTGATAACACTCAATATAGAGTTTATGGTAAATCTCTAAATAAAAATGTTTATGTATATAGTGATGAAGAGGCTAATTTAGCAATTTATTACCCATCAGATATAAGTCCTGAAAATAAAACTCCAATTATCTTGTTTATGCCAGGTTGGTCATTTTCAGATGATGATAGTCATTTGGACTATAAATCTTTGTTAACATTTATTGCATCTCAAGGTTATAGTGTATTTTATGTTAGATCTATAAATGAGCTTGGGGCTGGAGATTTTATTGGAAAATTTGAGGAACTATTGTCCATGGGAGATGTTCCTAATCATATTGATACTACTAGAGTTGGGGTTATTGGACACTCTTATGGTGGTGGTTTAGCTTATAGTGTTTTTAAACATTTTGCAACTCTTGATGGAAAAAACTGGGGTGAAAATGGTAAATTTATTTTTACGATGGCTCCGTGGTTTGCTTTTGATATGACAAAAGATAACTTTAAAAATCTTCCAACAAAAACAAAAATTGTAAATGTAGAGTTTATAAAAAGTACTATTAGTGATCCTAGAATCTCTTTTACACTATATGATAGCTTAACAAGTATTGATAATAAAAATAAAGATTATCAAGTATATGATAAAGAAGATGCTGGTCATTTTTATCCTGCAGGAGAGAGAGATTACTCTCTTATGCAGGGGGTATTAAAACCCTTAGATGCATTGATGGATTATACTTTTTACAATAAAGAAGAAGCATATATAGATGCATTAGGAGCTGGAACGGATAGTCCATATAATGGTCCACAGACAATTAGAGAAAAAAGTTTTTATGAACAAGATGGCTATCATCCTTGTTCTGGAGCTGATGACTATATAAAAGAAGTTCTTAGCAATTTAGGCATTGATTACTGCTCAATTGTTGATTAGATTTTAAAAATGCTTATTGTATTTAAGAATACAATAAGCAAAATGATATATAATTCCCACTATATTTTTAAATTAATTTAATTACATAAGTAAATATATAGCTTTTTAATATGTTTACTTGATAATTATTTTCCTTTAAGAATAAGTATTGTATACTTTCAGTTATATCATAAAATCTAAAAGGAAAATTATTATGAGACAGTATGAAACATATAAATGTAGTAAATGTGGAAATGAAGTAGAAGTTCAAAATGTAGGTGGCGGAACATTGGTTTGTTGTGGTCAAGATATGGAGTGTATCACTCAAAATTTAACAGCTGTAAATCTTATGAAAGCATTTGCGGGAGAGTCGCAAGCTAGAAATAAGTATGAATTTTTTGCCGATATGGCTTATGAAGAGGGTTATCATAGAATTTCTCGTTTTTTTCAAGAAGCAGCAGACAATGAAAAATATCATGCAATGGCGGAATTTAAAGCCTATAACAAACTTGTAAATAATATAGAGTTAGATACAACAAAGAAAAATCTTCAATATGCTGCAGACGGTGAAAGATATGAGCATGAAGAGATGTATCCAAATTTTGCTGCTATTGCCAAAGAGGAAGGTTTTAAAGAGATTGCAAGAATGCTTAGTGCCATTGGAAAAGTTGAGGTAGAGCATGAAGCTGAGTATTTGGATCTGAAAAAAGCTTTGGAAGAGGAAGGGTTTTTTGTAGGGGATGAAAATGAAGAGTATGTTTGTGAAGTGTGTGGTCATGTTCATAGAGGGAAAAAAGCACCAGGAAAATGTCCTCTTTGTGGAGTAGAAAAAGAGTATTTTAAAAAAAGAAACAGAAATGTGACGATAGGATAGGAGATAGTAGTGTTTAGCAAAACTTTTTTTATCTTGAGCTTTGTAGTTGTTTTTGCTTTTATGATAGAAATGTCTACAGATGTTGATTTACATAGTAGTAGCAAAAAGATAGAGATTAATCCATATAAATTCTCAGCATCGTACCGCTGGGAGTAGTTTAAAAATCGAGGAAATATTATGAAGAAAATAGATTTAACAACCGCAAGTGGAAGAAAAGTAGATAACAATCAAAACTCACTAACAGCAGGGAATCGTGGACCTATTTTAATGCAAGATGTTTATCTTCAAGAAAAATTAGCACATTTTGATAGAGAAGAGATACCTGAGAGAATTGTTCATGCAAAAGGTGCAGGAGCTCATGGTACTTTTACAGTAACAAATGACATCACAAAATATACCAAAGCAAATATTTTTAGTAAAGTTGGTAAGAAAACAAGAGTTTTTACAAGGTTTTCTACTGTTGGAGGTGAGAGAGGCTCTGCTGATACCGCTAGAGACCCTAGAGGATTTGCAATAAAGTTTTATACTGATGAGGGAAATTGGGATTTAGTAGGAAACAATACACCAGTGTTTTTTATAAGAGATCCTTTGAAATTTCCAGATTTCATCCATACTCAAAAGAGAATGCCTGATTCAAATCTAAAATCAGACAACATGATGTGGGATTTTTGGTCAAAATCACCAGAATCAATGCACCAAATAACAACACTTTTTAGCAACCGTGGAACTCCAGATGGATATAGACATATGAATGGGTATGGCTCACACACTTACAGTTTTATAAATGGTGATAATGAGAGATTTTGGGTGAAATTTCAGCTTAAAACTATGCAGGGTATTAAAAACCTTAGTGCATCAGAGGCTACAAGATTAGCAGGGGTAAATCCTGATTATGCGACAGAAGATCTTTTTGTTTCTATAAAAAATGGAGAGTTTCCTTCATGGAAAGTTTATGTACAAATTATGCCTGAAATTGAAGCTTCAAGTTATGAGATAAATCCGTTTGATGTTACAAAAGTTTGGCCGCATGGAGATTATCCACTGATAGAAATAGGAGTTTTGGAGTTAAATAAAAATCCAAGAAATTATTTTAACGAAGTAGAGCAAGCAGCTTTTTCACCAACAAATAAAGTACCAGGTATCGGACTTTCTCCTGATAAGATGCTTCAAGGAAGGCTGTTTTCATATCCAGATACACAAAGATATAGACTAGGAGTAAATTATAATTTTTTGCCTATCAATAGACCTGATGTAGAAGTAAATAATGGTTTTAGAAATGGTGCTATGAGATTTGATGACAATGGAGCAGATAGTTTAAATTATGAGCCAAGTCATTATAGTGTGCCGACCCAAAGACTAGATTTGGCTGAGCCACCTTTGAAAATTGATGGAGATGCGGATCGTTATGATTATGATAGCGATGCAAATAGTGATTTTCTTCAAGCTGGAAATTTATATAGATTATTAAGTAATAGTGAGCGAAAAGATTTAGTATCAAATATCGTTGGAACTTTAAAAAATGCCCAAAAACAGATTAGAGATTTACAAATTTCTCACTTTAAAAATGCAGATGCAGAGTATGGAGCGGAGGTAGAGAAAGGGATTAAGAACTCTTAAAGATTTTTTAAGGGTTGGTATAAGTATCTATTCTCTTAAACCAACCCTTTAACCATCTTTTCTCGTTATTCTTTTTTGGAGAATTCTCTACTCTTTGTTGTAAAGTTTTTTTAGCACATCTTGCAAACTCTTTTTTTGGATTTGTTGTCTCGCTCATACATTCTAAAACTTGCAAAAGTCCCCAGCCTTGGTTGTTGTATCTTTCGCTTAGTTTTATACCTTCACCTTTGAAATTTACATAATCTATAAGTAAATAGTAACCATCTTTTTCATTTGTTACTAAATCAAACATCTTTGTGATTTTATCATGCCTGTTTGGGTTAGTTGCATTTAGGATTTTTGGTAGAGCTTTGTTTATTCTGTTTGCTAAAAATAGTGTTTGTATTGAGATGCTTTGTTGTAAAAACTCTCTAAGTTCATCAGCTCTTGGGTCTTTTAGCATCTGCTCTTTTGTTTCCCATGGATTGTGAGAATTCTCTTTTAACCATTTTGGAATAGATAAACCTTTGTGAGCCATAAAACTTAAAAGCTTTGGAAAACTCTCCTCAAATTTTTGCTCTATCCCTTTTGGATACCAGATAAAATGACCAATACCAACAGAGGCAAAAGTTTCATTTTCATTCCAATGTACTAAGTATTTTAATTTTCCTGCACACTCATTTTGATAAATTTTTTGGGCTATTGAAGTTAATTCAAGTATTGAAAAATCAATATATTTTGCTTTTGCATTTGAAAAAATAAATGAGATAATAAGTGCTATTTTTAAGATATTGATGAGATGCTCCATTTTAGTTTTTCTCCAGCATACATTGGTATTACTTCTCCATATGCATCTGGTACGATAAAAGGTTTTTTCTCTAAAGTAACACTTTTTGAAATAGGTTCAAAGTTGTAGATTTTTTGTGCATTGTCGCTTATAAATTTTTGTAAATTATCTAATTTACTATGTTTTTCAAATAATTCCACTAAAACTTGCAAAGCGATAGGAGCTGTAAAAACACCAGCAGCACATCCACAAGACTCTTTAGCATCTTGTGGATGTGGAGCAGAATCACTTCCAAACATAACTTTTGGGTGAGCATTTAGTGCTAAATTTAAAAGAGCTTCTCTATCTTCATACCTTTTGGCGATTGGTTTACAAAAAAGGTGAGGTTTTAGCATACCTCCTGCTACATCATCAAGAGTTATCAAAAGATGATGAAGAGTGATTGTGGCATAAAGATTTGGGTATTTATCTAAAATATCTGCACTATCTTTGGTGGTTATGTGTTCCATTATAATTTTAAGCTTTGGAAAATTTGTTGCTAAGTTTTCATAAATAGGTACAAACTCTTTTTCTCTATCCATCACAAATCCTTCACTCTCTCCATGAACACAAAGAGGAATTTCAAGCTCACTCATAGCTTCAAGAGTATCTTTTAAACTCTCACTATCGATTGAATTCACTCCATCTTGTGAATTTGTTGTAATTCCAGCAGGATAAAGTTTTATAGCAAAAATGTGCTCTTTTGCTGATTTTAAAAACTCAAAATCATAATTATTCTTAAAAAAGAGAGTCATTAGTGGTTTAAAGCTTGTATTTTTTGATGCTTCATCAACTCTTTTTTTATAAGAGATTACATCTTCTATAGTAGTTATTGGAGGCAGAAGATTTGGCATGATGATAGCGGCTGAAAAACTCTTTGAACTAAGCTCTGCCACGGCTTTTAGCATATCTTTGTCTCTTAAATGTAGGTGCATATCGAGGGGGTTTTTTAAAATAATTTGCATAGTAATCCTTTGATTGTTATTCTATACTTTTTGTGTTAAATATATGGAATATTAATTTATATTGCAATAATTTAAAAAAACCGCTATAATAAATTCGATGAAAGACAAGGTTTGAGTTTATATGTATAAAACTATCCGAGATTTTGACTCTACTTCTTACTCTTATGGTAGGAGTATATTTTTTACAAAAGGTTACGACATATGGCAGATACGCTAAATGGAACTGTTAAATGGTTCAACGATGAAAAAGGCTACGGATTTATCCAACAAGACAATGGCGGAGATGATGTATTTGTACACTTTCGTCAAGTAAATAACCAAGGTGGCGGTAGAGTCTCTTTGGCAGAAGGTCAGCAAGTGACTTATGAAATCGGCGAAGGTCAAAAAGGACCACAAGCTGAAAATGTAACACCTCTGTAAGAGTGTTACGCTGAGCAGGATTTTTCCTGCTCTATTTAAATCTCTTTTTTAGCTAAGTCAATTAGGCTATTTAGCTTTTCTTCATAAAGCTTTGCATTGTTTTTGTCAGTTGATTCAAATCTAGTTACAATAACTGGAGTTGTATTTGAAGCTCGAACTAATCCCCATCCATCTTTAAAAATCACTCTAACACCATCAACATCTATAATGTTTTTTATTTTAGGAAAATCACTTGGAGGATTTTTTAAAAGCTCTTTTACTTTATCTATAAGTAAAAATTTTTCTTGCTCAGTTGTTTTTACTTTTATCTCTTCAGTGGAGTAAGTTTTTGGAAGAGCTTCTATCTCTTTATCTAAATCCATACCTTTTTTTACAAGTTCTAAAACTCTAAAAGTTGCATAAAGTGCATCATCATAGCCAAAATAACGATCATTAAAAAAGATATGTCCACTAACCTCTGCTGCCAAATCAGCACCAGTTTCTTTAATCTTTACTTTTAGATTTGAGTGTCCAGTTTTATACATGATGGCTGTTCCGATTTTATTTATCTCATCATACATCACTTGTGAGCATTTTACTTCACCTATGACAGTTGGATTTTTCATATCTTTTGAAAATAAAATTGCTAACTCATCTCCTTTGATATTGTGTTTTTTTGTAAGTACAGCTATACGGTCTGCATCTCCATCATAAGCAAATCCTAAATCAAAATCACCTTTTAACTTCTCTTTTATGTCTATTAAGTTTTCTTCAACTGAGGGGTCTGGATGATGATTTGGAAAAGTTCCATCAGGCTGTGTAAACATACTTTCATATTTAAGCTCTAACTTATCAAAAATATCAATAATTGCAACTCCTGCAACTCCATTTCCACAATCTAAGATAATTTTTTTTTCAAGTGCTCTCAAATGCTCAAACTCTTTAACCATGTAATCAATATATCTATTTTTAACATCAATAATTTTTGAGTTAGTGTTATCTTCGATATTTAAATCTTGGTTTTTTAAAATTTCATCTCCAAGAGCATAAATCTGATCTCCAAAAAACGGAGCTTTATCTACGGTTATCTTAAAACCATTATACTCTGGAGGATTGTGTGAGCCTGTAATCATAACAGATGCATCTGGAGTTATGCCGTCAAACTCTTGATAAGAGGAAAAATAGTTTATAGGAGTTGCTACAAGTCCCATGTTTAATACTTTTATACCAGCTTTGTTAAATCCACTAGTAAGCCACTCTAAAAGTTTTGGAGAGTGAATTCTAGCATCGTATCCGATAGATACATACTCTCCTACTATTTTCACTTTTTTTCCTAAAAAATAGCCTATCAATTTGACACTTTTTTCATTTAGCTCTTTTTCAAAGATGCCTCTTATGTCGTATTCACGAAAGATGGTTTTCACTTTTTTTCCTTAATTTGGGTATTTAATAAAATTATAGCAAATTATATAATATTTTAATATTGTGCGGAGTTAGAAATGTTCTCAATTTAATGGTTTTCATTAAAGCTTTTGTTTTTTGTGCTATTTTTTTTAAAAAACTAGTGTATCAAAACTACTTGATATAATTTTGGAATGAATGAGTATATTTGTGATAAAATAATTGACATTAAACAACCTTTTGTTAAAATAGTTAAAAAACAAGGTTTGTCATGAAAAAACTTTTACCGATATGCACAGCTCTATCTCTGTTGCTTTGTTCTTTAGATGCAAGAAATGGTTATGATGAGATTGGTTATATGACTTTTAAGTATGGACTTAGCTCAATAAGTGAGGATTTCTCTTTGGATGAGCATACTTTTGCACTTGATTTTATTGGCGAAGTAGGTCATGATATCAAGCCAAAAATTGATTTTTCGTATATGAATATTGATAAAAAATATAAAGTAGATTCTATTTTTCAAGTTTCAATAAATGCTTTTAAAAAGTCTGGTCACTCTTATCGAAATATCGTTTCATATTACTATGGAGGTTTGGGTTATGAAGTTGTTGGAAATTCACGACCACAGTTTGATAATAGTGCATATTTGCAAGCTGGAGTAGGATTTGAAATACCTATATCACAGCCATCAGATGACTTGCATGTGGTTACTGAACTTAGGATTATGCAACTTATTGGCTCAGGTGATGCTCAAGATAATGAAATTGCATTTTTTATAGGGCTTAAGATCCCTATAAGTGATACATTTTCCATTTATAGCGGTGGTGGTGACTCTTTTTCACAAACAAGTGTTGATACGGGAGGAGTTTATGCAGAACTTGAAGGACAAACACCTATTTTAGTGTCTAATGAGAGTTCAAAAAGTGTTGTGTCAAAAGAGAGTAGATATACAGATTCTGATGGAGATGGAGTTAGAGATTCTATGGATATTTGTAAGGATACTCCTAGAGAGACAGCTGTAACTAAAGGTGGTTGCCCAATTGTTGACAATAAACTTTATATAGAAAAACCAAAACAACTTACACCTTATGTGTCAAAAGCTACATCTACTTTTAAAGGACTTCCTCGAACTAGAAAGATATTAAATGTCCATTTTGAGTTAAACTCTGCTGAGGTAAAAAAGGGCTCAAGAGTTGTTATAAAAGATTTTGTTGAGTCTATAAATCGTACAAAATTTTCAAAAATTACAGTTGAAGGCTATACAGATAATACAGGTGATTATGATAAAAATCTAGATTTATCTCAAAGAAGAGCTCAAAGTGTGAGAGAAATTATGATCCAATATGGTATAGACTCAAAGATAATTAATGCAATTGGCAAGGGAGAACTTAGCCCAATCTCTACAAATGAGACTGCAATAGGGCGAGCTCAAAATAGAAGGATAGAGATTTTGGTGGAGTA
>JAMOMC010000018.1 GCA_027068765.1 Campylobacterales bacterium | reverse complement strand
GATTTTAACCAAATAAAATGAAGAGTTAGTACAAATTATCTAATTTTATTGTAAGCTTAAAACAGTATAATAAGCACCTATTAATCTAGTTATTAATAAAAATTAAAAATAGGAAAAAAATTTATGGGAAAATATATTGATTTAAAAAATGATAATTTTGCTGAAACAGTTGCAAAGGGTGTAACTCTTGTAGACTTCTGGGCTCCTTGGTGTGGCCCTTGTAGAATGATCGCTCCTGTAGTTGAAGAGTTGGCAGAAGATTTTGACGGAAAAGCGACAATTGCAAAGGTAAATACTGATGAAGAGCAAGATATAGCTATCAAGTATGGAATTAGATCTATTCCAACACTTTTAATCTTTAAAGATGGTGAAGTTGTGGATCAGATGGTAGGAGCTGCTGGAAAACAAGTATTAGCGGATAAAATTGACTCATTTCTTTAATGAGTAAAAAAAACAAAGGGGGTGTATTCTCCCTTACTTATTTGTTTGCTTCATTTTTTGGTACGGCGATGGTTGCTGGTGCTTTTGCTTACTATAACTACACATTTTCTAAATATAAATTTTTTGATTTTTCTGAGATTACATTTTATCAACAGAGTGAGCTTTTTACTCCTGAAAATGAAAAATACACCGTTTTAGTCTATAGCTCAAAGATGCAAAAAAGTGAAGATATTTTAAAACAGATAAAAAAAGATAATACCATCTTGGCAATTGACTTATACCAAAAGAGATTTAAAGAAGAAAATAGTACCATACACATTACAAGTGGCTTAAATACACTGTTAAAGTTTATTCAGAAATTTAATATCTATGAAGTTCCATCCGTCTTTGAGATAGTAAAAGTAAAAGAGTTAAGATACAAACAAAACACTATGATAGAGGTTATAGAATAAAAATCAAAATATAGGGGAAGATATGCTTGATTTAGCGATTATTGGCGGGGGACCTGCTGGACTTACGGCGGGATTATATGCCACAAGAGGTGGTCTTAAAGATGTAGTTATGTTTGAGATGGGAATGCCAGGTGGTCAAATCATGAATAGTAGTGAAGTTGAGAACTATCCTGGGATTAAAGAGGTACTAACTGGAATGGAGCTTATGGAGCCTTGGCCTGAACAGTGTATGCGATTTGGATTAAAACACCAGATGGTTCAAGTTGTTAGGGTTGAAAAATCTGGAGAGTATTTTAAACTTCTTCTTGCAGATGATAAAGAAGAATTAGCAAAAAGTGTTATAGTTTGTACAGGAGCTACTCCTAAAAAAGCTGGTTTTGATGGCGAGGATGAGTTTTTTGGAAAAGGAGTTAGCACTTGTGCAACTTGTGATGGATTTTTTTATAAAGATAAAGAAGTAGCTGTTTTAGGTGGTGGAGATACAGCACTTGAAGAGGCTCTTCATCTTTCAAATATCTGCAAAAAAGTTTATCTAATTCATAGAAGAGAAGAGTTTCGTGCAGCTCCTAGCACAATTGAACATATAATGAACAAAGATAATATTGAGCTTGTGTTAAACTCTAGTGTTAAAAATGTATATGGAGATAAGATGGGAGTTACTGGTGTAATGACGGTTGATAATGATGGTAAAGAGAGAGATTTAAAAGTGCCTGGAATTTTTACATTTGTAGGTATGAATATTAATAACAGAGTGCTTATGCAGGAGGATGAAACTCCTTTATGTAAATTAAATGATTATGGAGAGGTTATTGTGGATTTGTCTATGAAAACTTCTATTGATGGTTTGTATGCCGCTGGAGATATTAGAATTTTTGCTCCTAAGCAAGTTGTTTGTGCAGCAGCTGATGGCGCAACAGCAGCTTTACAAGTAGTTGCAAAGGCACACTCATGATAAATATAGGAATTCACGGCGGAACTGGTAGAGTGGGAGAGCTTCTTGTTAAAAATCTAAGAGATGATGAAGATGCAAAAGTGAGCTCACTTCATGTGATTGAAGAGTTAAAATATAGTGTAGATGAAGATGTGCTAATCACAAATGATACAAAAACACTTTTGGAAAACTCTGATGTTATTATTGATTTTACTCTTCCAAATGGAACAGAGGCACTTTTAGAGTTAGCAATTAATGGTTTTTCCAAACCTTTAGTTATCGGCACAACTGGATTAAGTAAACATCAATTAAATCTCATAGAAGAAGCTTCAAAATATATGCCTATTTTATATGCTACAAATATGTCTTTAGGTGTTGCTATCTTAAATAAGTTAGCTCATTTAGCTTCAAAAGCTTTGGCTGATTTTGATATAGAGATTGTAGAACAGCATCATAGATATAAAAAAGATGCACCAAGTGGAACTGCTTTGACATTAGCCGAACATGTAGCAGATGCAAGAGGGCTTGATTTGGATAAGGTTAGAGTTAGTGGAAGAGATGGAAATATCGGTGAGAGAAAAAAAGATGAGATAGCCGTTTTAGCTCTTCGAGGTGGGGATATTGTGGGTCGTCATACCGTTGGGTTTTACAATGATGGTGAATTTATCGAGATAAACCATACAGCTACTAGTCGTGATACTTTTGCAAAAGGTGCTATAAAAGCAGCAAAATGGTTGGTAAAACAGGAAAATGGTCTTTATGATATTACTGACTGTTTAGGAATTTAAAATTATATGTGTGCAGTAGTTGGTGTATATAATGTTAGAAATGCTTCAAAGGTGGCTTATTATGCTCTTTTTGCGATGCAACATCGTGGACAAGAAGCAACAGGAATAAGTTCAAGTGATGGTGAACATATCTTTACTAGAAAAAGAAGAGGATTAGTTACAGATGTATACTCTGGAGAGGATACATTTGAGTATTTAAAAGGCTCTATGGCAATTGGACACAATAGATACTCAACTGCTGGAAGTAGTTCGGTACTAGATGCACAGCCAATAGATGCAACATATAAATTAGGTGAAATTTCTGTAGTTCATAATGGAAACCTTATCAATAAAGATGAAGTTAGAAAAGAGCTTATTGATGAGGGTGCGATATTTCAATCTTACATGGATACGGAAAATATTATACATCTTATCGCTAGAAGTAAAAAAGATAGTTTAAGAGATAGAATCATTGAAGCTTTGAAAAAGATAAAAGGTGCTTACTGTTTTTTGATACAGAGTCGTAAAAAGATGTTTGCTATTCGAGATAGGTATGGTGTGCGACCTTTCTCTATTGGAAAGTTTGAAAATGGTGGGTATATTGTTGCTAGTGAAACTTGTGCTTTTGATTTAGTTGGAGCAGAGTTTGTTAGAGATGTTAAGCCTGGCGAAATGGTGATATTTGAAAAAGGAAAAGAGCCTAAATCTATTCAGCTTTATGATCCAAAACCAAGACCTTGTGCATTTGAGTATATCTATTTTGCAAGACCTGATAGTGTTATTGATGGAAAAAATGTTTATGAAGTAAGAGCAAATATGGGGAAAAGATTGGCGATTGAGTCGCCCATAGAGGCTGATGTGGTTCTTCCTGTTCCTGATAGTGGCATTGCCGCGGCTTTGGGGTATAGTGAGCAAAGTGGCATACCGTTTGAAAATGCGATTGTAAGAAATCATTATGTTGGTAGAACATTTATTGAGCCGATACAAGAGATGAGAGATTTGAAGGTAAAACTAAAACTCTCTCCAATTAAAAAAATTATAGAGGGGAAAAGAGTTGTTATCATAGATGATTCGCTGGTGAGGGGGACAACATCCAGACAAATCGTTAAAATGCTAAGAGATGTAGGTGCAAAAGAGGTTCATTTTAAATTAGCCTCACCACCTATAAAACATCCTTGCCACTATGGCATTGATACTCCAAGTTATATGGAGCTTATCTCTGCTAATAAAAGTGTAGAGGAGATTAGAGAGCAAATTGGAGCGGATTCGCTCACATTTCTCTCAATGGATGGCTTAGTAGAGAGCTTGGGAAGTGATAGAAATTATTCACTTGTTAGTTTTGATGGTAACTATTTTATAAAATAGGAAATGAGAGAAGTTTTAACTGCTGGTCGGTATTATAGAGAGAAGTATGGTTGTAATGTTTATAAAACACCTATATCTATTTTGGGATTTACTTGCCCAAATATAGACGGAACAGTTGCAAAAGGTGGGTGTACTTTTTGTGAAAATGAGTCATTTAGTCCAAATCTTACAGAGAAATCGACTAAGAAATTTTATCTAAATCCAAAATCGGCTGAAAATCCATTTTTGCAAAGTCAGCTAGTGCAACTTGAGAGTCAATTTAATCAAACGAAAAAAGTATTGACAAAAAAATTTGGTGCAAAAAAGTTTATTGTATATTTTCAATCTTTTTCAAACACTTATGCACCATTAGAGACCTTAAAAGCTCTTTATGAGAGGGCACTTAGTTTTGATGATGTTGTTGGGCTTAGTATAGGAACAAGGACTGATTGTATCACTGATGAGATCTTGGACTATTTGGAAGAGCTTTCAAAAGATAAAGAGATATGGGTAGAGTATGGCATACAGAGCATCTATGATGAAACACTAGATTCTATAAACCGTGGACATAGTGTAGAAAATATGTTTGAGTGGATTAAAAAAACAAAAGATAGAGGTTTAAAAGTATGTGGGCATCTCATCTATGGTTTACCAAATGAGACCCAAGAGATGATGCTTGATTCTGTGAGTGCATCTATAGAGTTAAAAATAGACTCTTTAAAATTTCACTGTATGTATATCACAAAAAACACAATGATGGCAAATGAATTTAAAGCAGGAAAAATAGATACAATTTCTCAAGAGTTTTACATAGATACACTTGTAAAAAGTTTTAAGATGCTCCCAAAAGACATCATGATACAAAGAGTCTGTGCAGGAATTGGTGGGGATAGCTTACTCTCCCCAAAGTGGTGTAGCGATAAACATACTCAGATGAAAAGTATTAAAGATGCTTTGAAAAAAGAGGGGTTTGATTATTAATCTATATATTTTTAAAAAGAAAAAAGGTGTACGAGATTTTAATTTTTATTAAATCGCCAAAGTAGTAAATGACAAAAAAAATATTTAAAACTAATTACTCATAAAATATGTAAAGATTTTTGTACTTAGCTCAATTCTATCAAGATAACTCTTTTTATTTGCCCTTTCGTTGGTGGTGTGATCACCATCTCCAAAAGGACCAAAGCCATCTAGTGTTATAACTCCCTCACTTGCCATATGGTTAGCATCACTAACTCCTCCTCTTTTTTCTTTTAAAATACTCTCTCCATAAATCTCTTCAATCTCTTTTAAAAACTCTAGCTGCTTATCATTTTCTTGCATCACATCTCTTTGAATACCACCACTTAAAGTTGCTTTAGTTCCATCAACATAAGAGTTTTGATTAATCCTTTCAAACTCTTTTAATACACGAATTTTCTCATCTATGCTTGTATATCTAAACTCAAATGTAAGTTTTGCAGAAGGTGAAATTGTATTTGCACCAATTCCTCCTTCTATTTTTCCTACATTTACAGTCGTCTCTTTTTCTAAATTTGTCAATTTTGTAAGAGCTATTGATTTATAAGCTGCCTCTAAATTGGCATCTATTCCCTTTTCATATTCATTTCCAGCATGTGTTGCTTTGCCTTTAATATCAATAAAAAAAGTTCCAACACCTTTTCTGCTTGTTACAACTTCACCATTTTTACCAGCAGCTTCATAAACTAAACAATAATCATACTCTTTGGCTAAAGAGAGAGTTAATGTTTTTGAATCATCACTTCCTGTTTCCTCATCACTTACAAGAAGTAGATCGATATTTTTTATTTCACCAAAATTGTTATATACATTTCTAAGTGCTTCAAGTGCAACCATATTTCCACCTTTCATATCACAAACACCTGGGCCATATATCCACTCATCATCTTCACTAAAACTCTCAAAACTAAAAGGTGAAAAAACAGTATCAAGATGCCCTAGAAGCAAAATTTTTTTACCCTCTTTTTTAGAAGATTTAAAAAGTAGATGATTTCCTATCTCTTCTCTCTCATATAAGATGCTTTCATACCCAATAGCCTCCATCCAAGAAGTAAAAACTTCTCCATTTCTATCAACCCCTATTTTATTTTTTGTATAAGAATTAATATCAACTATCTTCCTTAATTGAGAAAAATTATAACTATTTAACATTTTGTAACCTTTTTGAAAATAAAATTATATTATAATTGTATCATTTTAATTTAAGGATCACTTTTGTCAAATTATAAGATAGGTATGTGGCTATATCAAAACGGCGGTGGAGAGCAGATTCAAAAGAGAATAATTGACAAGTTAAAGCAAAGAGATATCCAGAGCATACCAAATTTAAATCTAAGATATGCAGTAGCAAAAAACAATTCTATAATTTGCAATGATACAATTATGGAAGAGTTGGATTTGTTTTTCTCATATAATGCAGGTGAACAGACAATTTATCAAACTTATCTTTATGAAGCTCTTGATAGGTTTATTCCTATCATAAATAGTTATGCATCTTTTTCATTAACAGAAGACAAATTTAAAACTTCGCATTTTTTAAGACACAAAGGAGTTATGACTGCAGATTTTGAACTTTTTCATAGAAATGATGCAAAACAACTAAGAAAAGTTCTTCAAAAATGGGGTGGTAGACTTGTTTACAAACCAACAGATGGCTGGGGTGGTGTTGGACTTGTTAGAATTGAAAATGAGTCAGCTCTTGATATGCTTATGCCATTTTTAAATCAAACTGATATTAGGTACTTTTATGTTGAAAAATTTATAGACTATGATAATACAGATTATCGTATAGATATTGTAGATGGTGAATTCGTATCATGTTATGGTAGAAAAGCGGCAAAAGATAGCTGGAAAACAAATATAACAAGTGGAGGAAGTATTTTTTTAAGAGAACCTGATGATAAAATCATTGAGATTGCAAAAAAAGCGGCAAAACTCACAGGTCTTGATATCGCAGGAGTTGATTTGATATATGATCGAGAGAGAGAAGATTATATTGTATTGGAAGTAAATGGCATCCCAGCTTTTGCAACTCCCCAGCAAGAAAAGCAAGGACTTGAATTTAATACTAAAAAAATTCAATTAATTGTCGATTTAATAGAAAGAAAAATAAAAGGCAACTAACATGGGCAAAAAAAAGCAAAAAAAGCTACCAAAAATAGGACTACTCTATCTCGATTATGTATTAAGATTTTTTGATAAATCAAACTTCAAAGGGTGGCCTGATAAAATTGAAACGGCAACTTATCATTGGAAAAACGATAAAGATAGATTTATAAAAGAGGTTAAACGAAAAAAGATTGATATTTTGATTGGAAATATCCCTGCGACTGCTTATGAGACATTTAGAGATATCTCTAGAGAGCTTCCAAATGTTCAGTTTGTCCCATCACTTGATACTCAATTTTCAAACAAATCAAAAGAGAATGTTACTAGATTTTGTTGGAAATATGATATCCCTGTACCAAAAACTCATATTTTTTATGATAGAAAAAAAGCTTATAAGTTTATCGAAAAAACCTCTTATCCAAAAATCGTAAAAAAGAGTTATGGTCCATCTAACTATGGAGGGTATTTTGTTCATAAAGTTGATTCAATAAAAGAGACAAAAAATCTTCTTGAGGCAAAAAAGTATCATCCAATTTATATGCAAGACTTTGTACCAATGTCCGCAGATGTTCGTGTTATGCTCATTGGTCATAAACCTGTATGTGCTTTTTGGAGAAGACCACCTGAGGGTGAATGGCTCACTAATACTAGCCAAGGTGGAAGCATGGACTATAATAATGTTCCAAAAGAGTTATTAGATTTAGCCGTTAAAGTTTCAAAAGCAGCAAATGCAGAGTATTGGGCTTGTGATATTGCTGTTGGAATAGATGGTAAATATAGAATTTTAGAGTGTGCTACTGCTTTTGCGGCATTTCCATATATCAGAGATTGGATTGGTCAGTATTTGATGTGGAAATTTAGTGATGGGAGATTTAGAAAACCAAATATCCCACTTTATAACTGGGAAGAGCTTAGCAAAATAGATAGTTCACTTTTAAGAACTATGAGAAATATTGCATTTGGGAAATACTCTCCTAGTTTTGATGGTGAATATTTTATGAACAAACAAGTTGCAACAGATAAAAAAAGTACGATATTTGAACTAGATGAACAGTTCAAGATGCTAAACACAAAAACAAGAAAAAAAGAGGAGTGGCCAAGCGAAAAGTGGAATTTTCAAGACAAATACCCTTTAAAAAGTTTAAAAAGTATGAAAGTTTTAAATAAAAAAGCTCTCAAAGATAGTGATGAGAGTACACTAAACATTGAAGATATAAGTGACGAACAAATGTTTTCATTTCTAGCAACTTCAACAAAAGGGTTTGGCAAGAAAAAAGCAAGAGCGGCATTTGATAAGTATGGTAAAGAGAAACTACTTCATATGTTTGAAAATGAGCCAAAAAGCCTACTTGAGATTAAAGGTTTAAAAAAAGATAATTATAAACAGATGATACAAAAATGGAGTACTTTTAAGCAGATATTAAGAGGAGTTGCACCAACTTCTAGCTAAGTTGATAATCTTTTGTTGTTATAATTAATTTCCAATTATAGATATAATGCGGTAGACTTTATGAGGAGACTCTATGCAAATTATCAAACTAGCTGATAAAAATATAGAAGATGAGCACATCTGCTGTGCCATCAGCGACAAAAAGTGCAAAGATGGATATGAGAAGAAAAAAGAGTGGCTAAAGAGTGAGTTTAAAAACGGCTACAGTTTTCAAAAATTTGATGTTCGAGGAAAGGTTTTTATCGAGTATGTTCCTATCGAGTCCTCTTGGCTACCTTTAGATGGAAAAAACTTTATGGTTATTAACTGTTTTTGGGTTTCAGGGCAGTTTAAAGGTCAAGGAAATGGAAAAAAATTACTAGATCAGTGCATAGAAGATGCTAAACATATGGATGGTATAGTCGCTATTTCAAGTGATGAAAAACGACCATTTATGAGTGATCCAAAGTTTTTAAAATATCAAGGTTTTGAAATTATCGATGAAGCAGAGCCATTTTTTAAACTATGGGGTCTTAAAACTAACCCCGATGCAACTTTTCCAAAGATAAAAGAGAGTGCAAAACTAGGAGTTTGCCCTGACAAAGAGGGAATTACATCCTACTATAGTGATACTTGTCCATTTACTGATTACTACATAAACAAAGAGCTTAGAGAGTATGCTAAAACTAAAAATATACCTATCACCATATACCACATTAAAAGCAAAGATGATGCCCATAATATGCCAATTCCTTGGATAATAAATAGTGTTTTTTACAAAGGTAATCTTGTAACTTTAGAGATGAAGGCACAAAGACATTTAGATAAATTGATAGATTTTAAGAAAAATTGAAAAAAATAGCTATTTTTGGATGTGGTTGGCTAGGTGAACCTCTCGCTTTAGAGTTAGAAAAAACATATACTGTAAAGGGCTCCGTACAATCAATCAACTCTTATAATAAACTTTGTATACAACAAAAATATAGATTAAACTTAGAAAACATATCAAGCTCACCATCTTTTTTTGATACTGATGTATTGATCATCGCTATACCTCCTAAAAATCTCTACAAAAAAACTATATCAGCTCTTTTAGAGAATATACAAAAAGATACAGATGTGATACTTCTTAGCTCTACATCTATCTACACACAAAAAAATGGTGATATAACAGAAGAGGACTCTTTTGATATAAAAGACCCGTCACTTATGCTTGAAGTTGAAAGAGTTTTATGCAAAAGTGCTTCAAATGTATTGATACTTCGTTTAGGTGGGCTTATGGGATATGATAGGATAGCTGGAAAGTATAGTGCTTCAAAAAGCATCTCACATGATAGCTATACAAACTATGTTCATAGAGATGATGTTATAAGAGTTATAGAACATCTTATAAAGTTAAATATAAAAAGAGGCATTTACAATGTAGTTGCACCCATGCATAGATTAAAAAAAGAGATATATGATCAAAATGCTAAAAAGTTTGGATTTGACAAAACAGATTTTATAAGTAAAGAGATTAGAGGGAAAAAGGTTTTATCAGATAAATTATGTAAACGGCTTGGATATATATTTTTAAAAAAAGATTCATTTAATTTTTGGTAGTTTTAATTTGCTTTAAATTTACCTAATAATCTAAGTTCGACAGAGTATCACGCTCACAATAAAATAAGGTTTTAAACTATATTGGCATAAATTTTAGATACAATATTGCAAAATCAAAGGAGAATTTATGGCAAAAGAACACAGCTTTGACATAACAGCAGAACTTGATAAACAAGAGATGAAAAATGCAGTAGAGCAAGCCAAAAAAGAGATAACAAATCGTTATGATTTTAAAGGCTTAACAGCTGAAGTTACTTACAGTGAACAATCTAAAACTATTTCTTTGCTCTCTTCAAGTGATTCAAAAGCGGAAGCTATGATGGAGATTGTTATATCAAAGGCAATTAAAAGAGGTATCTCATCAAAGGCGATTAAAGAGCATAGTCGAGATCAAGTTGGAGGAGGGAACACTAAACTTGTTTTGTCGATTACCGATGTGATAGGAAAAGAGGATGCAAAAAAAATTATAAAAGAGATAAAAGATAAAAAACTAAAAGTCCAAGCCCAAATTAGAGGTGAAGAGATAAGAGTTACTGGAAAGTCTATCGATGATTTACAAACTTGTATGGCTGTTATCAAAGAGATGGATATAGATGTACCGTTGAACTTTACAAATCTTACATGAGAGATTTTCAAAACGAAGATGAGCCATCAATGACACCTGTCATTGATGGTTTTAGATGCAAAGCTTTAGTTTATGCTGTCTATTTTGGATTGAGTTTTTTACCAATTTTTGCAGGAGCTTATGTTTGGTTCTTTTACGATTGGTTGATTGCTATTGGGGTTGTTATGTTTTTGTATATTGCTAGCTCAATTGTTATAAGTAAAATTCGTCTTAGTTCATTGCCACCACAACTTAGAGAGAAGTCACTTTCATCATATGAAATTTCAAAATGGTATGTGCACCAGCATTTATGTTTTTAGAGATGCTTTTTTAAAATTTACTTTCAAACTTAAAAATAATTTTGGCTACTACAAAATTTAAAAGATTTAATATTTTGACATAACTTTGACACAACATGTTGATATTCTTACAAAATAAAAGTAAATCAAAGGTTTAAATCATGGAAAAATTATTTATAAAAGGATACTCATTAGTTTTTTTAACACTTTTGGCTAGTTTCGCTCTTCTTTTTATCGGTTGTAGTGGTCAAAATGTAAAAAATTCTCTCTCAAATACTCAACTAAAAAGTGAGTATGTAGATAAAAATATTATGAAAAAAATTGCTCCACAGGCAGTTGCAAGTATAAATAATAGCTCAAAAATACTCAAAAGCAAAACAAGTAAATTGATAAAGTTTGATGCGAAAAACAGCTATGATCCAGATAGTGACAATAGCACTCTCTCCTACAGATGGGTTAATGAAAATTTACAAACAATAAGCACTGAAAAATCATTTGTACACAAATATGATAAAAAAGGTGTATATAAAACCACTCTTATAGTTACAGATGCACAAAATTTAACATCAATTGATAAAGTATGTGTTTTGGTTGATATGGATAGAGATGATATACCTTTGATGGTAGAAATACAAGCAGATAAGGTAGTTAATGCGAACGAAGAAGCAAGTTTAGCTTCTCGCATGCTTTGTAGAGATGATATAGTAAAGTATGAGTGGAGAGATGGAGAAAATCTACTATCCACAAAGGCAAGTTTTACAAAAAAATTTGATGCAGGAAAACATAAACTGGTACTTACAGTTGAGGATTTTAGAGGAAATAAAGCAAGTGATAGTGTGGTTGTTTTAACCCTTTAATGCCTCTGCTATCAACTCAATTGGATTTTTAAATACTGTATCTACTTTTGCATCATAAAGTGAATTGGTAATTTGCATCCGACAAGCACTACATTCAGCACTCACAATTTCAGCTTTACTCTCTTTTATCATAGCAGCTTTTGGAAGTCCAGCTAATTTAGCTAAATGAAACTTTTCACTCTGCATTGTAACTCCACCAAATCCACAACATCTGTTTGAGTCACTCATCTCTGTGAATTTATAATTTTGTTTTATTAACTCTCTGGGCTCTTTATCTATGCCTTGCATTTTTTTAGCGTGACATGGGTCGTGGTAAGTTACTAATGTGTCTATGTTTTTTCTTTTTTGTGCTAATAGCTCTTTTAGTTCAGTATTGTTGTGCAACCACTCTGTAGCCATAAATACTTTTTTATTGACTATATTTGCTCTATCTTTCCACTCTTTATTGTCGTGAAAAAAGTGTTCATAATCAATCTTTAGCATAGCAGAACATGTAGCTTCAGGAACGATAACAGCATCTAAATCATCCATAAAACTTTCAAAATACTTGATATTATGTTTAGCCAAATAATCAACCGTATCAAAATCTCCAGTAAAATAAGCAGGTGCTCCACAACAAAGCTGTTTTTTTATCAAATAGACATCAATCTCAAGTGTTTTTAAAATCTCCAAAAGTGATTTTCCAATATCTGTATAACAATAATTAGCAAGACAACCTATAAAAATTCCAATTTTTGCTTTTCCGCCATTTATGATGACATCATCATATGAATTTAAAAAACTTTTTTTAGAAGCAGATGGGAGGAGTCTATCTTTTTTTATGATAGGAAGAGAAAATCTTGGCTCCATTGAGCTCTGTTTTTCCATTATTTTAAATCCGCAAGTTTGAAAAACATACCCAAGACGCGCTAAAATATCCATAATTTTTCGATGACGAAGAAGAAAGAAAAAGAGTTTTTTATACCAAGCTAGACCAAATTTTTTTCGTATATCATTTCTAACCTGTTCTATAATCATATCAGTTGGAAGTGAATTGGGGCAGACTTCAACACAATTTGTACATAAAAAACAGCTCTCAAAAATATCTTTTGCATTTTTATCTAACTCTAACTCACCTCTTTTGTAAGCTCCCAAAAGATCAATAAAACCTCTTGGGCTTGTGACTTCATCACGATTTACATTGTAAATGGTACAAACTGGTATACATTTACCACACTTTATGCAATCATCAGAGATTTTTGTAAAGTCAAAAATACTCATATAGTTTTACTAAACCTTTTTTTATTATCGTCACTTTTTTTCATATAAGCATCAAAAGGCATAGCGATATTTCTTATAAGCATAGTTCCAGTTGTGTTTATAGATATTTCCTTATCTGTTATGGTTACCAGATCTGCCTCTACAAACTCTTGTAAATCACTTAAGGCATCTGCAAAATATTTATTAAAGTCTATATTAAACTTTTTTTCAACTCTTTTGATGTTTAGTTTAAAATTGCTCATAAGCTCCATAATAACAAAGTTTCTAAGTACATCATCCTCACTTAATTTAACTCCCCTATGAACAGGAAGCCTACCTTCATCAATCGCCGCCTCATAATCTCTCATATCTTTATAGTTTTGAACATAATAATCTTTTCCCTCACCGATACTAGTGAGCCCAACACCAATCAAATCAGCTCCACCTTTTGTAGTATATCCTTGGAAGTTCCTATGAAGTTCACCTTTTTTTATCGCTTTGAAAAGTTCATCTTCAGGTTTTGCGAAGTGATCCATTCCGACCATCTTAAGTCCATTTTTCTCAAAAAATTCGATAGTATATTTTAAAATTTCTAGTTTTACAGATGGATGAGGAAGTGTCGTCTCATCTATCTTTCTCATAGTTTTTTTCATCCAAGGTACATGAGCATAGTTAAAAACAGCATATCTATCTGCATCTAATTCTAATGCAAGTTCTAGAGTATTTTTAAATGTTTCAAAACTTTGATAAGGCAGACCATATATAAGATCAACATTCACAGATTTTATGCCTGCATCTCTTGTTATGTCTATCGCTTTTTTTGTAACTTCATAAGATTGAATTCTATGAACTGCCTCTTGAACTTTTGGATCAAAATCTTGAACACCAAAGCTTATACGGTTAAAACCTCCACTTTTAAGCACTTCCATATGTTCATTTGTAAAGTATCTAGGGTCAATTTCACAACTTATCTCTGCATCTTTTGCAAAGTTTTTAAAATGTTTTTTGATGAGTTTTATGACTCTTTGCAACTGTTTTTTGTCAAAAAATGTTGGAGTACCGCCACCAAAGTGTAGCTGAGAAACTTCTCTTTTTGTATCTATCTTTTTTGAGAGTATCTCTAATTCACGCTCAATATAGTCGATATAACGGTCTTTTTTCTCCTCTTTAGAGGTATAAACCACATTGCATCCACAAAAATAACAAGCAGATCTACAAAATGGAAGATGAAAGTATAAAGAGATTGCTCGTTTGTTATCTTGTACTTTAAATTCTGCATCTAAAGCCTTATAGTTAAAGCTTTCGTTAAACTCTAAAGCGGTTGGGTAACTTGTATATCTTGGTCCTGGTTTTGAATATTTTGTAAATTTATTAAAATCTATCATTATTTGCCTATTTTATTATTTTTATTGTTTAATTGTGTTGGTATTAGCTCTTTTAAGTTTATGAAGAGATTTGGATGATCTTTTTTTATCTCTCTCAAAAGCTTGTCTAAGTCTATTGAAACTGGTTTTTTTGGATCCTCTTTTTTTGCAAAGTCTTGAATTGCATCCATAGCAACAATCCATACATCCTCAAAATCAATAGGCACATTTTGCCAAATTGTTTTTTCTAATTTTAAGTTAAAATTCTCTTGTTGAGAAGTTTTTAGTGTCTCAATCATCTGAGAAAATGCATCCGCGGGCATAAAAGCATAAGCTCTGTTCTCATTGTCTGAATCGATTGCAAACCAAGGTTTATTTGAATCCCAGCTCCCATTTGTCAGATGCAACTCTTTGATATTGTGTTTATCCGTTTTTCTAATCTCCAAAAGGGTTTGTTCCTCATTTGAAAATCCTAGGCTTTTTGAGAGAGCATTAATCTTTTCGAGTAGTTTTATATCGTACTTTTTCTCTTCTTCCATAATTCACCTCTTTTTATCTAAAAAAACCATTATACCTTTTTGTGCATGAAGTCTATTTTCAGCCTCATCAAAAATGACACTTTGTTTACTCTCTAACACTTCTTCACTCACCTCATAACCTCTATAAGCTGGCAAGCAGTGTAAGAAAATTGCATCTTTTTTGGCTAACTCCATGATATCGTCATTTACGATAAATCCTTTAAAATCTTTTACTCTTTTACTCTTTTCATCTTCTTGCCCCATTGATATCCAAGTATCAGTTGTAACGACACTTGCATTTTTTACAGCCTCTTTTGGATCGTGAAAAAATCTTATTTTAGCACCTGAATCTTTTGCCAATCTTAAGGCACTATCTATAACAAGAGGGTTACATTCATATCCTCGTGGACTTGCAACTCTAAGCTCAAATCCAAGTTTAGCCGACAACATCAACCAAGAGTTTGCTATGTTGTTACCATCTCCTACATAAGCTACTACTAAATCTTTCTCTTTTTTATGCTCAATTATCGTCATATAATCAGCAAGAAGTTGCACAGGATGATAAGTATCAGTCAAGCCGTTTATAACAGGAATTAAGGAGAATTTTGCAAACTCCTCAAGCTCTTTTTGTGAAAAAGTTCGTATCATAACCATATCTAGCATTCGTGAGAGTACACGAGCTGTATCTTTCATAGGTTCACCACGACCAAGTTGAATATCGTTGCTAGATAAAAATAGAGCCATACCACCAAGCTGATACATTCCTACCTCAAAACTAACTCTTGTTCTTGTGCTTGATTTTTCAAAAATCATTCCAAGTGTTTGGTTTTCTAAATAAGCTTTTCTTTTGCCGTTTTTTAGCTTTTTTTTAATTTTAAAAGCAATTTCTAGTATCTCTAAAATTTCTTCTTTTGTAAAATCTTTTAATGTTAAAAAATGTCTCATATTTTACTCTCATTTAAAATTTTTGCTGCCTCTTTCGCATGGTAAGTTATGATGATGTCTGCACCAGCTCTTTTAAAAGCTAAAAGTGTCTCCATCATCACTTTATCATAATCTACAAGTCCCTCTTTGCCTGCAAGTTTCAACATTGCATATTCGCCACTTACATTGTAAACTGCTAAGGGTAAAAGTGTATGATTTTTGATATCTCGAACTATATCAAGGTAAGCAAGGGCAGGTTTTACCATCAATATATCTGCTCCCTCTTTTTCATCTTCAATTGATTCATTTATAGCTTCATCTCTATTTGCAGGGTTCATCTGATAACTTCGTCTATCTCCAAAGCTAGGAGTACTTTCAGCCACATCACGAAATGGACCATAGTATGAAGATGCAAACTTTGTAGAGTAACTCATGATAGGAATATCACTAAAATTAGCTTTATCTAAAGCTTCTCTTATAGTGACTATCATACCGTCCATCATGCCACTAGGTGCAATCATGTCAGCTCCAGCTTTTGCATGAATTACAGCTTGTTCTCCCAATATCTTAAGTGTTTTATCATTATCTACACTCTCTTTTTCTATATCTAAAATTCCACAGTGACCGTGATCTGTATACTCACAAAAACATAAATCTGTAGAGATAAACATATCAGGATGAGCCTCTTTTATAGCTCTAATTGCTTTTGCGATAACTCCGTGTTCACACAAAGCATCACTTCCAATACTATCTTTTATTTTTGGTATTCCAAAAAGAATTATACTATAAAGTCCTAGTTTTTTAAGTTCCAAACACTCTTTGATAGCTTCATCAATGCTAAGTTGAAAAACACCAGGCATTGAACCTATCTCATTTTTGATTTTTTCTCCCTCTTTTATAAAAAGCGGATATATAAAATCATCAGTGCTTAGTTTTGTCTGTGTCAATAAGTCCCTAAGTTTAGGGTTAATTCTAACTCTTCTAAATCTTTTAAACATTTTTTAAACTCTCTATCAAATAATATCCTCTCATTATAGCATTAAAGTATAAGAAATAGAAATAATTTAACATAGATTATCTATAAAAAATTGTATAATAAACATAAAAATGGAGGTTAATTATGCAAATTATTAAAAGTTTTATACACAAAAAGTCATTTGCTGGAGTGTTGTTGATAATAGCAACTATCTGGGCATTAATTTTACAAAATTCTTTTTTTTCAGAAATTTATAGTAGTTTTTTACATACACATGTAGAGATAAGATTTGGACATTTGCAGATTGCTAAACCTCTGTTTTTATGGGTAAATGATGGGTTAATGGCGATTTTTTTCTTTCTTATTGGGCTTGAGTTAAAAAGAGAAGTTTTAGAGGGACATCTCTCCTCTTTGAGACAAATTTCACTACCTAGCTTTGCGGCTCTTGGTGGTATGGTGGTTCCTGCTTTGGTATTTATCTCTTTTAATAAAGGAGAGTCATTTGCTATGAATGGATGGGCTATACCAACTTCTACCGATATTGCTTTTGCACTTGGTGTTTTATCTCTGCTTGGGAGTAGGGTTCCTGTATCTTTAAAAATATTTTTAATGGCACTATCAATTTTAGATGATTTGGGTGCTATTATCATCATTGCAATTTTTTACACAAGTGAGTTATCTACTGTATCTATTGCTATTGCAACACTTTGTATTATTGTTTTATTTGTTATGAATAGATTTGGGGTTTCTAAAAAATCTGTTTATATTTTTGTGGGAGTTATTCTTTGGGTGAGTGTTTTAAAGTCTGGTGTGCATGCTACTTTAGCTGGGGTTGCATTGGCATTTTTGATACCTTTAAACTCTAAAGATAAAAATGGAAAAAAGTTTTCAATGTCAAAAGAGTTAGAGCATGACTTACATTACTGGGTGGCATTTATGATATTGCCACTTTTTGCTTTTGTAAATGCTGGAGTAGATTTAAGAGGAATATCTATAGATGAGATGTTAGGTCCTGTACCTATGGGTATAATGCTTGGGCTTTTTATCGGTAAGCAAGTTGGAGTATTTGGGTTCTCTTTTGTAGCTATAAAACTAGGTTGGGCTACTTTACCTAAAAATGGTACTTGGCTTCAGTTGTATGGTGTCTCTATGCTTACTGGTATAGGATTTACTATGAGTTTGTTTGTAAACTCTTTGGCTTATGATGATACTAAGATTTACCATTATGCAGATAAATTGGCTATTTTAGTTGGTTCATTTTTATCAGGAGTTATTGGTTATTTGATTTTGAAAAAAGCAAAAAGTTTAATACTAAATGATAATATAGAGATAAAAAAGAGAGATACATGAATATAGAGAGTTCAAAAGTAGCATCTTTGCCTAGTCGTTTTGGGACATTTATGATACAGACATTTAAAGAAGGTGACAAAGAGCATCTTGTGATTTTTAAACAGCCTCTGCTAGATGTGCCAATTGTAAGGGTTCATAGTGAGTGTTTGACAGGAGATGCTATTGGGAGTTTGAAGTGTGATTGTCGTGATCAGCTTGAGTTTGCTTTGGATGAGATTGAAAAAAGTGGAGGAATGGTGATCTATCTTCGGCAAGAGGGTCGTGATATCGGACTTTTAAATAAAGTAAATGCTTATGCACTTCAAGACAAAGGACTTGATACTGTAGAGGCAAATCATCAGCTTGGGTTTGGAGCAGATGAGCGAACTTATGATGTTGTTGAGTATATTTTGGATTATTTTGGGATTAAAAAGATTAAGCTTTTGACAAATAACCCTAAAAAGATTGAGAGTTTAAAAGGAGTGGAGATAGTAAAGAGGCTTCCTATTGTTGTCCCTTCAAATAAGTATAATGAAAATTATCTCAAAGTTAAAAAAGCAAAAATGGGGCATCTGTATTAAGATGCGAGAGTTTGATAAGTTTTGTGAGCTTCTTTTAAAATATAACAAAGTACATAGACTCTCCGGTGTTAAAAATATTGAAGATGTTCAAAAAAATATTGATGATTCATTATATGCGATAAATATTTTGGAGTTTGAAAATATCAAAAAAGTTGTAGATATTGGGACTGGGGCAGGGTTTCCTGGTATGATTTTGGCTATAGCTTTAAGAGATGTTCATTTTACTCTTGTTGAGCCACTGCATAAACGAAGTGCATTTTTGCATCTTATAAAATCTACTTATTGTTTACAAAATGTAGATATAATAAGTGATAGAATAGAAAATATAAGAGCTTTTAAAGCAGACTTGATAACTTCAAGAGCGGTTAGTAAAACGGGGTTTTTACTTGATTTGGCAAAAGATTTTATAGGGAAAAAAACACAGCTACTCTTTTTTAAAGGTGAAAATGTTTTTGATGAGGTAGATGATAGTATGAGGTATGAGATTATAAATAGGGGAAAGAGAAATTATTTATGGATAAAAGAGGTTAGATGAAATTTATTATATTGGGGATTATTATTTATGCTGTTTATTTTCTATTTTTTAGAAAATCTTCTTTAAAAAAAGATGACAAAAAACTTAAAGATAGTGAGACAGTTGTAGAGTGTCAAGAGTGTGGAGTTTATACGAGTGTAAATGAGATGATTTTGAGAAATGGTAAGCAGTATTGTTCTAAAGAGTGTGCGGAGTTAAAATGATAATTTTAGGTCATAGTTATATAAAAAGTAAACCATTTTATCTGATTAAAAATACTAAAGATATAGAAAAAACTCCATCAAATAGTACAGTGGTTTTTAGTTTTACCAAGCAAAATTTAGAACTTTGCGAATTTTGTAAGAAAAATTCAGTTAATTTTGCTGTAATTGTTGATGAAGTTAGAGATATACTTTTTGCATCTGCTCTTGAAGCATCTTATATCATCTGCGGAAAAGAGTTGGCTTTAAAAGCACAAAAACTTGCAGATGAGTATATGTTTGATGCGAAGATTTTGCTTTTTGCAAATGAAGAGTCTTTTTTGGAGTGGGGAGCGGATCTTGGAATTGATGGTATAATATTTGAAAATGGAATAAAAGGATAGATTATGGAAGTAGCAAAAACGGCATTTTTATTGACGGCGATGACTCTGCTTTTTGTTTGGATAGGTGGGATGATAGGCGGACAGATGGGAATGATAATCGCATTTGTGATAGCTGTTGGGATGAATTTTTTTAGTTATTATAACTCTGATAAGTTGGTTTTAAAACACTATAAAGCAGTTGAGGTAAATGAGTTGCAGGCAAAAGGTCTTTTTGATATTGTGAAAAGACTTTCACAAAAAGCTGGTATGCCTATGCCAAAGGTTTATATCATACCAGATCATGTACCAAATGCTTTTGCGACAGGAAGAAACCATTCAAATGCGGCTGTTGCTGTAACTGAAGGACTTTTAGAGATTTTAAATGACAATGAAGTAGAAGCTGTTTTAGCTCATGAGTTAGCTCATGTTAAGCATTATGATATTTTGATAGGAACAATTGCCGCAACTATGGCAGGAGCAATTGCAATGCTAGCAAATTTTGGAATGATGTTTGGAGGAAATGGTCAAAATAGACCAAACCCCGTTGTGATGATAGCTTTGATTTTCATAGCTCCATTAGCTGCTTCAATTGTCCAGATGGCAGTTAGTAGAAATCGTGAATTTATGGCAGATGAGGGGGCGGCAAAACTTACAGGTAATCCCCAATGGTTACAATCAGCACTAGCAAAGCTAGATAACTATAGTCGTGGACATGAGACTATGCATGAAGCTACTCCTGCAACAGCACATATGTTTATTATAAACCCTTTTTCTGGTAAACAGATGTCATTTAAAGCACTTTTCTCTACTCATCCAAAAACAGAAGATAGAATTGCAAGGTTGGAGAAGTTAAAGGGAGTTTATTAAAATCAGCATATTTATGCTGATTTTAATTTTTTAAGAGAAAATCTTAGGAGCTCCAAGTTGGGCATGTATGTTGTTTGCTATCTCAGGGCTTATTTGAAAACCTTTTGCAAGTTGTGCTAAATAACGAGCTTCTTTATTGCTATCTAAATCAATAGCCATTAATGATACAGCGTAAATTTGTCTCTCCATGCCTCTTGGGACTGAGTTTATAAAAGCATTTACATCTAATGGAGCATTAAATTCGGCTCTTACAAAGTTAGCTTCTTCTCTAGTTATATCACCTAATTTTTTGATAACTTTCTCTTGCTCATCTTTATCGATATTACCATCAGATTTTGCTGCATTTATCATAGCTTTGATGATTAAAGTGGCATGTTGAGCGGCTTCTTCTTGGCTTGAGCCTATTGGTAGATGGTCACAATTATCAGATGAAGGGTTTGGAGCTTCGCTATTTTGTGTTTGTGCATATTTGGTTAATGCACCACCTAAAAGACCTCCTAAACCGCCAGAGCCACCAAGTCCATCGCTGTTTTGTTTTCCACCGCCAAGAAGACTACCCAGCAAATCACTCATACCTCCTCCACTACTATTAGAAGATGTTTGTCCACCACCAAGTAAACTACCTACCAAATCTCCCAAACCACCACCTGATGGCTGTTGTCTTTGTCCACCACCAAGAAGTCCACCTAGCATATCAGCCATGCTTCCACCTGATGTTGATTTTTGACCTGAGCCTATGAGAGAGCCTAAAATATCACCAAGCATCCCACCGCCTTGAGTTTGTTGTTTTTGTCCTCCCCCAAGTACATTTCCTAAGATGTTTCCTAAAACATTTCCACCTGAACCTTTAGATAACCCACCATTGCCTAATAAGCTTCCTAAAATTTTGATTGTGTCAATTCCATTCATTAATATTCTCCTTTTTATTAATTCTAACAAAATTAAATAGTAATTTAAGTAAATAATTAAAGTTAATTTTTTTTTGGTCGATGTAAGTTGCATATGAACAAAAAACTTTCAAGGATTAAAAAATGAAAAAAATTGTAGCTATTTCAATCGTATGTACTTTAACAATGAGTTTGTTTGCAGGTTCAGAAGCTTCTTTCCCAGCAAAATGGAAAGAGTTTATTAGTGTAAAAACACCTCTTATGGAGGCTGGTGGTGCTCTTCCTGGCTGTGATGCAGATGTTAGTTCTTTACCAAAGGTTTATCAAGAGACAGTTGCGGCTTATTGTGCTGTAAAAGATGGAGGACCTGGTAAGGTTGGGATTTTGGTATCTCCTAGTGCATTGGATGCTTATAAAGCAAGAGATGGGAAGTTTAAAGATGGTGATGAGATGATTTTGCACCTAAAAGATCTTCAGGTTCTGTTTGTAACTTCTTATAAAGATGGCTCTCCTTTGTATTCAATTTATGATGAAACAGGTAAAGATGTTTCATCAGCAGAGGGTTCAGGTTTGCATCCTAATGATTGTAGAACTTGTCATACAGGATATGAAGCATTTGGTATAAATGGACAAATGGGTGCATTTAAATAGTATAAGTTTGATAATTTAAAGGAGTGTGATTATGGTATTGGAGCGATTGTTATCTATCAAAATTCTAATTCAATTAATGGTTGCTGCGATATTGTTAGTATCATTTTCGGTTACAGGCTTTTTTATATATAAGGATAGAGTTAGTGATTTTAAATTGCACCTTGAAGAGATAGGTGAGGTTGCTTTAAATCCTATCGTTGCATTGTCAAACTCTTCAGTTGCTGGCGGAAATATCATGAAGCTTAGAAACCAAGATGCAACATCTGGATATAAAACATCAAATGCTCTTTATATTTATATAAGTGGCATGAGTAATGAAAAAGAGATTTTTGGGAAAAAACAACCTTCTAAAAAGATAGAGTATATTTTTAGAAAAGAGAGTAAAGATTTAAAAGCTATGGATAAAAACTTAGCTTTAAAGTTATTGAAAAATCTTCCTCAAAATAGTAATTATTATTTTACAGAAGATAAGTCTCATCTTGTTATAAAAAAGAAGTTAGATATTCAAAATGGTGGAGAAGTTTGGGCAATTTTTGATTCAAGCCAGCTAAAATCGCTTCGAAGTGAGATTATATTTTCCTTGTTAAAATTGCTTATTCCAATTATGTTTATCTTTCAAATGGTAGCATTCTTTCTTGCAAAAAAGATACTAAAACCTCTGTTTGAAACTCAACAAATTGTAGATAAAATGGCTAAAGATAGAGATTTATCACAAAAAATATCTCCTACAAAAATTATAGAGATAAATGCTATCAATAGAAGTTTTAACAATTTAGTTGAAAGTATGAGAGAACTTATTTTGGGTGCAAAAAGTATCTCTAGTTCTACTAAAGACCAAAGCAATAACTTGGTTGATATATCTGTAAAAACATTAAATGAGATTGAGACACAAGATAAGCTAATAAGTGCAACTTTTACGGATCTTGTATCAATAAATGGGAAGGTTGGAGAGTTATGCAAAGATTCAAAACTTGGTATAGACTCCATTTTGGACACTAAAAAGACTATAGATGATTTTAGTCAAAAATTACAACATATGTCTGTGACTATAGATGAAAATTTGCAAGTTGAAGCAGAGTTAACTGAGCGAGTTAGCCAAGTAAGCTCTGAAACTGCTCAGGTAAAATCAATTTTAAATGTTATAAAAGATATAGCAGATCAGACAAATCTTTTAGCTTTAAATGCAGCTATAGAAGCAGCTCGAGCTGGTGAACACGGAAGAGGATTTGCTGTTGTTGCTGATGAGGTAAGACAGCTGGCTGAAAAAACTCAAAAAAGTTTAAATGAGATTGAGACGACTATAGGTGTTATCATTCAATCTATATCAGATGTGAGTGATGATATGAGAAAAAATAGTGAAAAATTGCCTCATCTTTCTGAAAATATGCAAAACTCAAAAGATTCAATGGAAAATATAAGTTTATTGATGAATAAGCTAAGTCAAGATGCACAAAATGTATCTAATACAAATGAAGAGATAAGTGAGCAAATTAGTAAGCTTGAAACAAATATGGATAGAGTTAATGAAATTTCACATACAAATGGAAAAATGACAGCAGATGTAAACACTAGAGCAAAAGAGCTAAAAGGCTCAGTATCGCTGCTTGAGAACAATATAGAGACTTTTAGAATATAAAAGAAAGTTTTATTTTACCGTTTTTTTACCTTCATTTATCCAGCCAAATGTTATGCCTCCTGAAAGTTCTTTAACATTTTTGTAGCCCATGTCGTTTGATAAAAAATTACCTACAGTTTTTGTTCTGTTTGCTGTTCTGCATATTAAGATGATTGGCTGGTTTTTATCTTTGACTACTTTTTTAAGCTCACTCATAAATTTATCAATATCGTATGCACCATTTTCATCAAAAAACATAATTTTTACACTTCCTGGGACTACACCTGTTTGCTCCCATTCTGTTGGAGTTCTAATATCGATGATGACTGATCCAGCTCTATGAAGCTCTATCATTTCATCTGAATTTGCTCCTTGAAACTGAGCAAGCAAAAATGTTTGAAGTGTTAGTATTATAAAAATTGCTTTTTTTATCATAATGTAATTACCTTCTGTGTTTTTTCACAAGGAATAGTTTTTTCACAAGGTTTTATTGTTATATTTTGTTCATCTGTTTTTGTTGTATTTGTCTCATTTTCACTTGAGGCGATATACTCAATATCTCCTCTTGCCTTTTTTAAAATAGAGAGAAATTTTTCAGGCATAAAACCACCAACTTCTTTATCTATTAGCTCCTCTTTTGTATTTGGGTCTATAAAAAAGAATGTTGGAGTTTTTATAGATGCAAATCTTTTTGGATATTTATCTTTTACTAAATCTTTGATAACTACAAAATAGTTTTCATTTAAATATCCAAGTACAGCTTCTCTCTCAAATACAATATCTTCCATATGGTCACAAACAGGACAGCCACTATAGCTCATCATAATCATCACAGACTTGTTAGCATCTTTTGCTTTTTGAAGTGCATTTTCATAAGAGTAGACAGTTTTGAGTTCATTTGCTAATAAAATGCTACTCAAAAGTGTCAGAAGTAGAGCTATTTTTTTCATATTTTCTCCAGTTATTTTAATTTCAATATTATAACAAATTAATTGTGAATTTTTTGTTTAAAGATAAAGAGTTGTAAAATAGAGCATAAATACAAAAGGTATAAATAAATGGCAAAATTAAAAGTTGGTGTTTTAATTGATAGTGAGAGATTAGAAAAGTATAAAGTAGAGATATTAAGTGAAATTCAAAAATCAGAGAGTTGTGTTATATCAAAGTTTATTAAAGTGGATAAACAAGCTTCAGTAGATGAAGAAAATAGTTATCTACTTTATAAACTTTTTAACAAGATAGATGCAAAGCTTTTTGGTAGAGATATAAAATATTTGGGTTTAGAAACTATAAATACTTTGATAGATGAGAAAGAGCCAGATGTTATAATAAATTTAACAAACTTTACGGTAGATTATCCTAATCGTGTAAAGTATGGCTTATGGCAATTTGTCTATAAATCATTTCCTTTAGGGTATTTTGAAGTGGTAAATAATGAACCTTTTACAGAGGTTGTTTTGCAAAGAGTTGGAAATGGTTTTGAAAATGGATATATTTTAAGTTCATTTAAAACTGCAACCCATAGAAAATCGATGGTAAAAAATAGAGACTTAGTATCTTGGCGATCTCATATGATGATAGTTCGAGAGCTTGAAAAGTTGGCTAAAAACCCTAAAAATTACTTTGATGATAAAGAGGCTATTTTAAATTTCGATTTAAATAGTAAAAACATAAAGAAGAAATTTTTTGATTTTCAATTTGGATTTAGTGATGATAGGAGGCTAAAACCACCTAAAAACTGCGAGATGTTAAAAGTAACTTATAAACTTTTGAAAAAATATGCCACTTTTAGTGTGAGAAAATTTTTCCCAATGGATCGTTGGTTGATACTCTATTGTCAAAACCAAGATGGTAAAATAAACTCAAAATTCTCAGATTATAAAAGATTTTATGCACCTAGTCAAAATCATTTTGTAGCTGACCCATTTATAGTAGATGAAGGTGAGAAAAGTTATCTATTTTATGAAGAGTTAAATTATGACAATGCAAAAGGTTATCTTAAAGTTGCTGAGTATGATGAGAGTAGGGGAGTTTTTAAGGAGGGTGAGATGATGCTTGAAGAGGAGTATCATCTCTCATATCCAAATGTTTTTAAACATAAAGATAGATTTTATATGATTCCTGAATCTTTTGAAAATCAAAGTGTAGACCTCTATGAATCAGTAGAGTTTCCAAAAAAATGGAAAAAGATAAAAACTCTGCTTAGTGATGTTTTGGCAGTAGATGCGACTTTGTATTTTTACGATAAAAAATGGTGGATGTTTGTAAATATCGCACAAAAAGATGACTTTTCAATGCATGATGAATTATATATTTATCACTGTAAAGATTTTTTGAAAGATGAGTGGACTCCTCATAGCTTAAATCCTGTGGTTTGTGATACAACAAGTGCAAGACCTGCTGGAAATTTGATAAAAAAAGATAAAAAACTTTATCGTCCAGCACAAGATTGCAGTGGTTTATATGGTAGAAAAATTGTTATAAATGAGGTTTTGCTTTTAAATGAAAATGAGTACAAAGAGCGGAAAGTAAGTGAGATAAACTCTCAGTTCGCTGATGATTTAGTTGCGGTACATACTTTGAATAGTTCAAAAAAATTTACAGTTATAGATGCGATAAAAAGTAGGTAAGTGTTTAAGTTTATTATTTAGCCAATACTATTTTGGATATTGTTAAAAACTTAAGAATTTTAAAATTTCAACATCATAAAGATTGATTTTTTGAGATGTTTAGGTTAATATAAAATAATATTAAGCCATGATATAATTAAAATAATTTAAGTAAGGAATTATATGTTATTAAAAAGTTTACTCATTTCAATTGGTACTTCTGTAATATTTGTTGGTTGTGCTTCTATGCAAAAAACACAAACACATGAAGTACCATCTGCAAATGAATCACAAGTCAGTAAGACATTGGATATTAAAGAGAGTGAGCCAAAAGGCTTAAAAAGAAAGGTTGCTATTGGGAGATTTACCAATGAGACTCGTTATGGTCAGAGTTTTTTTCTTGATAAAGATGATAACAAAATAGGCAAACAAGCTATGGATATATTGTCAAATAAGCTTTTTCAATCAGGAAAGTTTATTATGCTTGAGCGAGCAGATCTTTCTAAAATTGAAAAAGAGCTAAAGATAGGCGGCTTAAAGAAATTAAATAATTCGGCTGATTATTTAATTCTTGGATCAATTGCAGAGTTTGGACGCAAAGAGACAAGTGATGTTGGAGTATTTAGTCGAGTTAAAAAGCAAGAGACTTTTGCAAAGGTACATATTAGAATCGTGGATGTGCGTACTGCACAAGTTATCTATTCTGAAGAGGGTAAAGGTACAGCATATAGTGAAGCAGGAACAGTGATGGGCGTTGGAGAAAAAGCGGGTTATGATGGACAATTAAATGATAAAGCCATTGATGGTGCAATTTCTGATTTGACATCAAATATCATTGAAAACATGCTTGATAAACCTTGGAAAGGTTACATATTAGGTTATGAAAGTGGAAATTTTATAACCTCTGGAGGGAAAAGTCAAAATATAAAAATTGGAGATTTGTTTGCTGTGTATAAAAAAGGTAAACAAGTTAAAAATCCACAAACCAATATGACAATAAATCTACCTGGTAAGAAAATAGGAGTGATAAAAATCATTAATACACTAGGAGAGACTCCTGATACAGAAGTATCATTGGCAAGTGTTGAAAATGGTGATTTAAGTTCGTACATAGCAACTAAGGATTTTACTACTCTTTATATTCAACAGGAGCAAAATAGATGAAAAATGTTTTATTAATTATAAGTCTACTCGTACTTTTAGGATTTTCTGGATGTGGCTATAAACAAGGTGTGATAACAGGTGATAAAAAATCATATCTATACTTTACTGGAAATACTGAAAATATTTTAGTTTCGATTAATGATGGTATACAATTTAGTGTTAAAGCAGGTAAAGATAATCAATACAAAATCAAACCTGGCAAACATTTAGTTAAAGTATACAAAGGAGATAAAATCATTGTAAAACGGGAGATTTTTGTGGGGGATGGAATTGCTAAAGAGATAGAGGTTGTTTCTCAATGAAAACAGGTTTATTAATAGCTATAGTAGTGGCTGTTATGCATGTTGGGTGTGCACAAAATAGTGTAAAGCCGCTCTATAATTATGCTAACTACAATAAAAGTTATTATGAATCGAAAAAAAATACAGGTGAAGAGTCCGCACTTAAATTACAAACAACAATAGAACAAGCTATAAAAAACAAAGATAGCGGTAGCTCTGGACGAGTTCCTCCTGGCATGTATGCTAATCTTGGCTATATACATCTAAAAAATGGCAAGGCAAGTGAAGCGATTGATAATTTTAAAAAAGAGAAAACAATTTATCCAGAGTCTACTCATTTTATGGATCGAATGATTAAAAAAGTAGAATTAGCAGAAGGTAAAGAAAAATGAAGAACTTGAATATTTTTACAATTTTATTATTACTATTAATGTCATTATTATATTCAGGATGTGCACAAAAAGTAGCAAAAAGTATAGAGTTTCCTAAAATGTATGATCAAAAACCTCGTTCAATTTTAATACTTCCTCCTATGAATGAAAGTACAGATGCTGAGGCTAAAGACTATTATATGACCACAGTTGAGATGCCTTTTGCTTCTATGGGATATTATACATTTCCTGTAGAGATGGTTGCTGATATTATGAAGCAAGAGGGAGTTTATGATACTGAATTGCTTTATAAGTTATCACTAGACAAATTTTATGAATATTTTGGTGCAGATGCTGTTTTGTTTACACATATTAAAAAATGGGATGTTTCGTATATTGTTATCTCTTCAAGTTTAACAGTTTCAATTGATGCAAATATTATCTCAACAAAAACAGGTGAAGAATTATGGAAATATACAGGTACAGTTGTAGTTGACCTTACTTCAAAAAATAATGCAACAAGTCAACTTGGACTAGCTGGATTAGTCATCGATCTTGTAGCAACAGCTGTAAATACTGCGACAGCTGATTATGTAGAACATGCTCATACCGCAAATCAAAGATTAATCTCCTCACTTCCATATGGACCATATCATGAAGCATATTTAAAAGACCAAGAAGCAGAGTTGATTGATCAAACACCTAGTAAATCAAATTAAAATTATAGATTAGGCTTTTTTTAATTTGGTTTCTATTTTGCAATCTAGGCAGAGTATAAT
>JAMOMC010000017.1 GCA_027068765.1 Campylobacterales bacterium | reverse complement strand
CCCTTCACAAGAGGAGATAAACCACTATGCACAGTTGATATTTGATAGTTATTTTCAATCACTTTATAGACTCAAAACTGTACATGCTGATCCAAATCCAGGTAATTTTATCTTTATGAGTGATGGCAGATTGGGAATGATTGATTTTGGGTGTGTTAAAAAGATAGAAGACGATTTTCTTGTCGATTATAACAGACTGCACTTCTCGTTGATGAGAGGAGTTAGTGATGAAGAGTTAGTGGTTCAGTATCATGATTTAGGGATGATTGATGAGGGTGAAGAAGATGAGATGCTTACATTTTATCAAGAGACTATAAAACCTTTTGATCGTCTTTTTATTGAGATATTTTATGAAGATTCTTATGATTTTAAAAAAAATTCTGACTTTTCAAAAAGAGGATTTGAGCTTATCTTGAAAGTACAAAAAAAACAGTTTCAAGCTGTACATAAAGTCAATCAAGAGTTTATCTTTTTAGATCGTACACTTTTGGGTTATTATGCGATGTTTGAGCAGATGGGTGCAAAGATAGAGATAAAAAATGCTGTGAAAATTATGAAAAATTTTGAGATAGATGTTGCTAAAGTGATGCTAAAAAATGCTAAATAAAACTTTATTAGTCCGCATTGCACTACCATTAATATTTTTCCTTTTTATCTTGTGGATTATCTTTTTAGCAGGTAGTGCAAATTATAACTATGCTTTTTTTATGGTAGGGTCTATTCCTTATGGTGACAAAATTGCTCATGCTTTGCTTTATGGAGTGATGGCACTTTTGCTAAATTTTGGTTTGGGGTTTAAAACAAAACAGTTTTTAGGACTTAATATACAATTAGGGTCTATATTAGTTCTTCTTTTTGCAGGAGTTGAAGAGCTTTCTCAATACTTCTTTCCTAGTCGAACACTTGATATGTATGATTTCATAGCTGATTTTGTTGGGGTGTTTTTAGCTTCATATGTTTCAAATTGGTTTAAAAAAGTTTAGAGTGAATTTGCTATAATTTTTAAATCATGAGCACAATAATAAATACTTTTAGAGAAAATGAATTTGACAGTATTATAAGTGGCATAAGATTATGTTATAATAAAATATTTAAACTTAAAAGTATGATTTGTTAGGAGATTAGCCCTGCCCTGAAGACAAGGTTTTCTACATCAAAATAAAAACTTCCTAGTTTTATGTCAAAGACCCCAATGGTTATACCTTAAGCTTTTGCACAAAATATGTCATAATTTTTGCCAAACTAAACAGATAGCTACAGTAGAAAATTTGAGTTTTAGGTGCAAGAGCTGTGTTTCAAAGTTTAAAAATAATCTTTTTCTCTTAAAATCATGTTATAATCCACCTTAAAAAATTTCACCCTCGGAGAGCTAAAATGAAGCAACAATACAAATCATACCAAGAAACCGTATGTTTCTTGGAAGAGTGTGTTAAGCTCTACCCAAACATCATAACTATACAAAATATCGGAACAACTTGGGAAAAAAGAGATATAGTTTTAGCCACAATCTCACTAAATGTAGAACATGCAGATTTAAAACCAGCTCTTTTATATACAGGCACAGCACATGCAAGAGAGTGGATTGGAAATGAACTTGGAGTAGAATTTATAGACTATCTTTTAAAAAATCATCAAAGCGATCCAAAAATTACAGCAGCTTTAACAAAAAATACACTCTACATCGTACCTTGTCTAAATCCTGATGGGTTTGAGTATGCAAGAACTCATTTTTCATTTTGGAGAAAAAATAGACGAGATAATAAAAACGGAACTTTTGGAGTTGATTTAAATCGAAATTTTAGTGTAGGATATACAAAAATCTCAGATACAAACTCAAATGTTTACAGTGGTCCAAAACCATTTTCTGAGCCTGAAACAAGAGCTATAAAAGAGTTTGTTGATACTCATGAGAACATAACAATCGCACTAGATTATCACTCTCAAGGAAATGTCTTTTTTCCAGCTCACAATTTCAACCATGAAAAAGAGCTTGATGGAACAGATCTAAATATCTTATGTGCAAATATGAACTATGAAATCAAAAAAATAACAGGTCGTGAGTATGGAATTCATAGAGGCAAACCACCAACAAAGCTAATTAGTGGAAGTGGTCGTGAGTATTACTATTCAAAAGGAATTATCTCTGTTGTTGTTGAAGTTGGGACTAGAAATATCCCTGATTATATGCAAAATATGAAAGAGAGTGTAGATGAAAATATCCCTGCACTTTTATTTGCTTTAAAAGAGACTAAAAACTACTCCTTTAGAGCACCAAAAAGAGTAGAAAACTTTCACCTAAAATCTTGTGACTATGATACTATTTCACTAGAGTGGGAACATAGTGAATACGGTGAAAATTTATTTTTTAAAATTTACAGAAGTGAAAAAGAGAAACAAGCTTGTAATGATGCAAATCTTATTGCCACTACTAAAAAAAGAGAATTTACAGATATACAGTTAAAAAGTGGAACTATTTACTATTATTATATTAGAGCGGTTGATATGATAAACAATATAGAATCACCTTATGCTCCAAAAGTGAGAGCAAAAACCAACCTAGAAAACGATGAATTTTCAAGAACAATCTTTCCAACATCTCAAGAGATTGGATATGTCGCCGAAAAAACATCTGAACAAAACAGAGAACATTTTGGAGTAAATTCCCTTTTTGTAGGCATAAATGAGTCAAAAGGGATAAGTTATGCTGTTATGAATTTTTCTCTTGAAAATTTACCAAAAAATGCAATTATTCAAGAAGCAAATATCTCTTTGTATCCTATGAACCGTGTCAATGCTAAGATAGAAAAATATGGTGAATGGTCACTCTCTTTTATAGAGCAAAAAAGTATTGGTGAGATTACAGACTTTGATCAAGTGCACAATGCAGAGATTATTGAAACACTTGGAAATAGTATAAAATCTGAAAAATTAACTCAGGGTATCTGGAGTAATTGGCATTTTAATGCACTAGAGAGAAAAATATTAAAATCACAAATAGTAAATGGAAATGTTATTTTTCGTTTTGAAGGCCCTAAAAAACTTCCAGTTGGAAGAGATTCACAGATGATGATGTTTGATATTGGTTATGGAAAATTTGGCGGAGGAATTCACTATCGACCTTCACTAAATATCAAATACACAGTACCATCAAGTGAAATCAAAATCAAACCATCAACTATAAGCTCTATCGCAAAAGATGAAACTACTTCTGATTTTCTTAGTTGTGGATTTGATAAAAACGGAGACAAGATTTATGGGTTTATGGAGTTTGACTTGAGTAATCTTCCCTCTCCAGATGAGACAGTTGTAACTCATGCTTATATAGAGATACATAACAAGAAAAAACCAAAAACTGAACAAGATATGAGATACAATATAGAGTTTATCGATATAGATAATCATACATATAAAGATATCAAAGTAAGAGAGAGAATAGAATTTATCGGATATGAAGTAAGTAAAGCAGATCTGATAAAACATGACACTCATCACTTTTTATTTGATAGCTTTAGCAAAATAGAGTTAGAAGAGGCTCATAAAAATGATACTCCTGTCTCTTTTATAGTAAAATCAACTTCATCCTCATCAGCTAAAAACCATTTAATTGACTGGCATAAAAAAGATAGTGAAAATGAAGTAAAACTAATAATTCAATACATAAAAAGAAGAAAATACGGAGTTGCAAAAGTTACAAATCTAAAAACCACAAAAGAGAATGGTACAATAAAAATATCTTGGGATAATCCAAAAGATGAAGCTCAAGTTGGAAGTTTTGTAGTAAGAAATCGCTTTCATCCACCACAAAATCCTTACGATGGAGTTAAGCTATATGCAGGCTCTGATAACTACACACTAGATAATTACGGCTCATCAAAGGTTGATAAATATTATGGAGTATTTACATACGATGATGTACCAAATTATAGTGAACCTGCTATAATAGAGTATAAATCAAAATAACTTTATGGTAAAAAAAGCGACCAAAAAAGAGATACAAGAGATAAGAGAGATTTTTGTAAAACATTACAGTGATGCTGTAACTGAACTAGAGTATAAAAATCTATTTGAGCTTTTGATATCTGTGATGTTAAGTGCTCAATGTACAGATAAAAGAGTAAACATTATCACTCCTGCACTTTTTAAAAAGTACCCAACCCCTGAGCTTTTAGCATTAGCAGATCTTGATGAAGTAAAGACTTTCATAAACACTTGCTCTTTTTTTAACAATAAAGCCAAAAATCTTATAAAAATGGCAAACCAAGTTATGACAGAGTTTAACAAAGAGATTCCACTAAATGAAAAATCACTCATCTCACTAGCAGGAGTTGGTCAAAAAACAGCTAATGTTGTTATGATAGAGTACACAGGGGCTAACCTTATGGCAGTTGATACTCATGTTTTTCGAGTATCTCATCGACTAGGACTAAGTGATGAAAAATCTGCAATAAAAACCGAAGAGCAACTCACCAAAAAATTCAAAACCCATCTACACATACTTCACCAAGCAATGGTTCTTTTTGGAAGATACATCTGCAAATCAAAAAAACCTTTATGTGAGAGTGAGTGTTTCATGGTGGAGTATTGCAAGAGTAAAGAGGCCTTTAAGCCTGCTTGACTTTAAATTTATTAGCTACATATGCCACTCATGTCATTTGCAATAAAATCTCAACAACTTTTTTTGGATGCAGCAGAGTGAACAAATAAAATTGAAACATATTCACCAAATTATAATTATCTCACAACAGCTCTCCTGAGCTTTTAGTTATTATTTTACTTTATCTTGTACCTAAATCCTGCATAAAAAGCTCTAGGACTTGTCGAATAACCGCTTATCTCTTGATACTCTTCATCTAAAATATTATCAATTTTTCCATACAAGCTAAATTGTGAATTTATATCATAATCAGCGATAAAATCTACAACAATATAGCTATCTAATTTTCTATTTCTACTATCGTCTCTTTTACCAACATACTGAATTAAAGTTCCAAAATGTGCATCTGATAATCCATAATAATCAAGTGAAATATTTGCACTATTTTTTGGTCGTCTTAATAACTTTTTGCCATCTTTATCTTCTGCTTTTAAATAGGTGTAATTTAATCCGTAAGCTAAATCAAAATCTTTTATGCCATTTTCATAAGATAGCTCAACTCCACTTAAGCTACTCTCATTGGATATGTTATAAAATTTTCCCATAAATGTCATAGGATTTTCTATAACATACTCAATCATGTTTTTTACCTTGTTATTAAAATAGGTAATTTCAAAACCTTTATAATTTACACCAACATCAAAACCTTTTGTCTCTTCTGGATTTAAGTCTTCATTTCCTACATGACTGTAAAGTTGATAAAGTGATGGTATATTATATGCGGTTGCATAATTTACTGAACCAACTAATCCTTCAACACTCTCATGTATATGTTTTAATCCTAGTTTATATGTAAATTTATTATCAAATTTTTCAAATTTATCATATCTTATGGATTGACTAAAGATGGTTGTACCAGATCTAAAACCTGGGGTTTTATTTGAGTTGGACACAAATACACCGCTATTTGCATAATCTTCTCTGTTTTTGTTATCTAACTTAAAATTTTTATAATCAATTCCAGCACTCACTTGTCCATCTTTTTTATATTCAACTTTAAAATTCAACCCTATCTCGTCTACATATCCACTATAATTTCTTGCTGCATCCTGAAAATAATATCTCTCAAAATTTGATCGATTTGCATAAATTTTTGTCTGATTTTCACCTTCCGTTCTAACATAATTTAAACCATAAAAGTGCTGTTTTGAATCAACTGAAGAGTTTGCATCGTTTGGATTTCTGTTGTCAAATTGACTTTTTGAGTCTATGATATTGTAAAATACTTCAACTCTATCTTTGGTTGATGCATTAAATCCTAATCTAATATCTGCGGAATTATTTTCGTATCCATCATCTTCAAAATCTTTTAAATTTGCATCTTTTGGCACAAGTGCAGAATAACCATCAGTTGTAACTCTAAGAGCATTTAAAGCTACATCAAATTTATCTGCCGTATAACTACTGTTTAATCCATAAGTCCTTGTATCAAAACTTCCATATTCACCATTTATAGAGGCACTAAAACCAGCTTCTTTTGCTTTTTTTGTAATTATATTTATGACACCAGCACTTGCATCTGCTCCCCATATGCCTGATTGTGGTCCTTTTATAACTTCTATCTTTTCAATATTTTCAATTAACAGATGTGAAAACTCTGCTCCACTTCTGCCTGTTGGATTGTTATATCTAACTCCATCAATAAGAACTAAAACTCTTTTTGATTCAAAGCCTCTAAGTTTTAATGAGCTAGCTTGCCCTAACCCACCTTGTCTGGAAAGATTTAAACCTGAAATGGAACTTAAAGCTTTTGTAACTAGTTTAAATCCTCTCTCTTTTATCTCAGCGGCCGTTAGAACTTTTACATTTGCGGTTGTATCCTGAAGTGATTGTGAAAATTTTGTTGGAGTAGAAATGGTAATTTTATCAAGTTCAATACTAGATGCAAAAACTTGAGTTGTTAGTGCAGAGGCTATGATAACTGGGAAAATGTTTGTTTGCATAAGATACACCTTAAAAATTATTTTATGCCACAAATGATAACAAAATTTTACTTGTACAATATTAAATTATTATTCTACTATTTTAAATACCAAAATATTAAATCCTAATTTTTTACAAGAGAAAAAAATCTACTCTTTATCTTGTAAAATTTGATCTAATATCTCAAATACCCTATCACTACCATCTTCCATCTCTTTTAGTCCAACAAATATCTTATCGATATTAAGTTCTTTATCTTTTATAGCATCAAAAACTTTATGAGTTGCATTATGCACTATAGCATGAGGAGCTTCAAGTGATTTATAGCTAGGTAAATTTTTAAAATTTTCAAATCCATCCCCCTTCTCATACCACTGCCCTAAACGACAATCATGGTGACTTACAAAATCAAACTGCTCTTTTTGAGTAATTCCAGAGATATAAGTATTGATTTTCCATATCACATGGTCAACCTTTGCCAATGTCATAAATACTCTATCATTTGTAAATTGGTTAAACTTAAGAGTATCTTGCATAAGAGTAGCATTTTCTCCAAGTACACTATCTAATTTTTTAACACACTTATTTGAACCATTTACACCATCTAAAACTTTTGAAAATTGTTCAGCTAAAGTTGTAACATCTTGCTTCATAGACTGTAGTGATATATTTATCTCTGAAACTGCTTTATCTGTCTGATCTGCTAGTTTTCTAACCTCATCAGCAACAACAGCAAATCCTCTTCCATGCTCACCAGCCCTTGCTGCCTCTATAGCAGCATTTAAAGCCAAAAGATTTGTTTGATCTGAAATATCTTTTATCATAGCAAGTACAGCTCCAACTTCATCTGCTCTAGTTGAGAGAAGCTCTATTGTCGACATAGATTCACTAGAACCCACTGAAAGCTCATCTAGTTTTGTTGAGATGTTATGTATCTGCTTATCTGTATGTGAAACAGTATTAACCAAAGAGGTTAATTTTTGATTTCCACTTTTTGACTTAACAACTGAGTCAGCCATATTTGTTTGAATATCTAATAAGTTTTTTTTCAATTGTTTATTTTGATAAGTCATCAGTTCTAGCTCTTTGTTTTTGGTATTTATCTCTCTATTTCTAGTATTTTCCTTCTCTAGTTGATGTAGTTGCTCTTTTAATATCTCATTCTCTTTTAAAATTTTACTATTTTCCTCTTCTAGTTTTTCTAGTCTCTCCATCTGTGTACGATTTTTAAATAGTGTCATCAATATACTCCTAAGCAAATTTTATAAAACATCGACATATTTAAAACTTATTTTATAGCTAAATGAATATTATGCCAAATCAAGTATATATCATTTGCTTAAAAAAGTAATTAAGGTTGTTTTATATTGAAGTTTGTAAGTGTTGAATTTATCTCAATCAGATTACAAATCAATTGTGCTAAAATAGTTTAAATTTAAAAAAACAAGAGGTTAAAAAATGAATAATAAAGCACTCCTAAGTGAAATGTTTACCCTCCAGCAGAGACTAAATGACGAAACAAATGGAAAAGATTGGGAAAAAGGATATAACAAACATGGTCGTATCATAAATTGGAAAAGATGCATATATATGGAAGCAGCTGAACTTATCGATAGTTTTAATTGGAAACATTGGAAAGATATAGATATCGATCCAAACTGGGATAATATCACAATTGAGTTGGTTGATATTTGGCATTTTATTATGAGTCTTGGATTGGAGGAGTATAAAAATAAAAATTTAGGCACTATAGACGAGATTGTTAATTATGTGATAGATACAAAATATTTTGATGAGTTTTGCGAAGATGGTGCAAAACCTAACAATAGTGATGCACTGATAATAGTAAGCACTATTGAACATCTTATTAAAAATTCTCTTGGAAGAGATGGTTTTGAGAGAGTTTTAGAAGATTTTATGATTATATCTTTACAATGTGGTCTAGATATGGAAACTCTTTATAGATTTTATCTAGGCAAAAATATTCTTAATAAATTTCGTCAAGACAATGGCTATAAAGAAGGGACTTACAAAAAAGTTTGGAATGGTATTGAGGATAATGTTGTTATGACAGAGTTATTAGAAAAAAATGAACTTAATGCAGAGGCTCTTTATGAAAAACTGCAAAAAGCTTATGAAAAATGATACAAACTACTCTTATTAAAAAAAGTTTAGCAGATTTTTTCTCCCCTAAACTTCTACTTCTCTCTATCATTCCATTTTTAATAAGTTTTACTCTATTTATCTTTTTATATTTTCAATTTGGTATAGACTTAGTCCAGAATTTTAAGACAAGTATGGAAAATGGTGTTGTCCCTTTTCTTGATCCAGATATTTATCCTAAAATTACCTATATCTTGACTTTAGGGGTATTTAAGTGGTTTTTTATGATATTTTTTTATCTAGTTGGAGGTATTGTTGTTATACTTTCTTCTGTTATGATAGCTGTTGTTGTTATTGGGTTTTTTACTCCTTTTATAGTTAAAGTTATTCGAGATAGACACTATCCAGATTTTGAGATTCAAAATGAAGATTTTACTTTATTATTTACTGTTTGGGAGGGGATTAAAGTATTTTTTATCTTCATGGCTCTTTTTTTTATATGTCTGCCTTTTTTGTTTATTCCTGCTGTAAATTTTATCGCTATAAATATACCTTTTTATTATCTGTATCATAACTTTTTAGTTTTAGATGTTGGCTCCTCAATAAATTCAAAAGAGGAGTTTTTTAAGTTAAGAAAAAAACATAAAGTAGTTTTTAAAAGCACAACTTTTTCTCTTTATTCACTCTCTTTAATTCCTTTGGTTGGTATGGTATTTCAAGTTCTTTTTGTGATAATTTTAGCACATCAATTTTTTATAAAAAGCATAGAAGGTAAGTCTTGAAGAAAATTTTTCTTCTTTTAACTATCTTTATATATGAAGTAAATGCACTAGATTTTAAACAAATTTTAGTGCTTAAAACTGTTAAAAATATCGCCCTACACTATCCTGATAAAAGAGGAAAAACATTTGAATATGCTGCTATGGCTATCTGCTTGAGCGAAACTAGTGGTGGAAAACTAAACTTTGGAGATAAACAGCTTTTGAAAAAAGGAATTAAAAAAGCATCTTATGGAATTATGCAAGTTCGTTTAGAAACAGCTAGATTTGTAGCAAAATCATTTAATCTATCAAAAGTTCAAAAAATGAGTGATTTAGAACTTATCAAAAAGATGATGCATGATAATCTGTTCAATGCAAAAATAGGAGTTTTGTATATCATCTGGTGTTCAAACAACTCTAAAAGCTATTTTGAGACGATAAGCAGATACAATGGAGGTAAATCAAATCAGCCATATTACGATAGAGTACAAAAAAATTTAAAAATAGTAAAAAAATACAAACTATGAAGCTAAGATAAATTTTGTTACAATATATTGAAATCAAATAAAAAGGATAAAAAATGAGTCAATTT
>JAMOMC010000016.1 GCA_027068765.1 Campylobacterales bacterium | reverse complement strand
ATATACTCTATAATATTTGTTTCAATCTCTAGTGTTGGATATATATTTAAAACAATTTGATTCCCAAATACCTTATAAATCATAGCTTTTAAATTTATAATACAAGTGCTATTATCAGTTCCTTCTAAATGAAATCTTAAATTAAAAGCTTGTGTATGCAACCCTTTTGCTTGTAGCTCTTCTATCTTTGCTAATTGAGTTGTAAGCAGTATAGAATCCTTAGAAATATCTGCAATCAGACCCTCCATATAAAAATCTTGATTATGTTCTAAAATAGCTTGAATTGGACGATGTGGTGTAACTCTAATGTTTTTTCTATGAACTGGAGAGTTATCTAAAAACTTTGTATTGTCAAGAGATATTAAACCTTTATCAAAATCTATATTTGTTATATCAGCTCTCATAACATCAGGTATCATTGTATGCTCAACATAAACATACTCTTGCTTTTTTAAAAATGGTAGATACTCAGGATTTGCTTTTACTTCAATTAATCCTTTATCATAATCTATCACTTTTACTTTACTAAGAAGAGGAGTCTCTTTGTAAAATCCATAAAGATTTAGGTGTGGTTCTTGGGTAAAAATTGAACGCATATTTTCAAAATTGTTATTATCTGTAAAATCAAAAAACTTAGTCCCATAATAAATATCTGTATCTTTTGAAACTTTTGATTTCATAAAAAAAGTATGTACTCTCTCATTTAAAGTATCTATATCATCACTTTTGTCATACAGTGTGACGCCTATGCTATTTATAGCTGTTCCAAATTTAATTTTAATACTCATTAACATATTTCTCATAGTCATAACAACATTATGAATTTTGCTCTCATGAATAAAGATAAGAAAATGGTTACCACCTTCGTGTACAATAGGAGCATATCCTAAAAAAGAGTAGATAAAACTAGTTACATTTTTAAATTCCCGTGCAAGATTTGGATTAAATTTTAATTCAAACTTAACTATACAAAGGTGCGAGTTGTAATTGATCGATCTTTGTATTTGTGACTCTATAAAAGAGTGGTTTAGGTAATTTGTTATTAGTAAGCTATTATTTGTCATATTGGCTCTTTCATTTTATATTTGTATTGGTTATAATATCGGCAAAAATAAAATAGTATTTAGGAAAAGATAGATGAAAGATAGATTTTATGAAGAGCTAGCACAAGTGTATGAAATAATCAGAAGAAACCAAAAAGAGATTAGCTCATATTATGATATTTTATCAAACAACAAAAAAGATAAAAGAATAGAGTTTATCAATACTTTTTTACAAAAGATAGATTTAAACATAGACAAAGAAAATCAAATGGCAGCAGTATCAAGACTGGTATCACTCAGAGATGACTCTCTTTTTCAATCTCTAAAAAAAGCTGGTTTTAGTGAAGATGAAATAATAGAAAAAAAAGAAGATGCATATCTTTGGGTAGCTGAGTTTCACCTAAAAGTACATAAAAAACTTATAGATGAGATAGAAGAAAAAGAGCTTTTGACACCTTTTTATAGAGCTATATTTAGAGGAGTTCATGAAGTTGGTCTTAGTTTTAGCTCTTGGCAATCAAGCTGGACCGCTCATATCATAAATGGTGTAAATAGAGAGCTTTACCAACTTTTTAATGGTGATGAAGAAAAAATCTTTGAGATGTTAAATACAAAAGATCTTCACGATAAAGGACACAACGGAGGAAAAGGAGACCGTTCATATTCTGTACTTGTTAAACAAGAAGATGGCTCATTTAAATCTATACCCTATTGTGAAGCATTTGAAAATGAGGTGAAAGAGTCTACTAAGGCTTTGAAAAATTTTAAAGTTTCACTCTCTAAATTAGAAGATGAAGTTTTTGATCAAAAAGAGGTACATCTTGACTATCTTCAAGCTATCATAGATGCTTTAAATGAAAAAAACACTCATTTACTCATCCCAAAATGGGCAGAAGTTGATAGAAAATGGATGAAAATCACAGCTCCTTTACAGATAGGACATCCTTTGGAGTATTATGAAGATCACTATAAAAAAGCAGTAGCCCTAGAGTGGGATCTTAGAATAGTAAACCCAAAAAATGAAGCAGCAGATGTAAAAGAAGATATAAAATCTATGTACAAAGAGTTATTTTCACAAATTCAAATTCAAGCTTTAGAAAGTGAAAAAATCTATGAAAATTCAAGTAAAAATATAGATAGAGTTCAACTCTATTTAGGTCGTCCTGCTCTTTATTATGGGGCTGAATTTTGTGGATTGTTCTCTGCTCAAGTTGTTCCAAATGATGAAGTTGTAACAAAAGAAGAAGGCAAAAAGATATTTGCATTTGCTGATAATGTTCTGGATTCTACAAGAGCAAAACCTTTTATGAAGATACAAAAAGAGATATTTGATGAAGAGTTTTTAAACCGTAGCAGAGAGGTGATATTTAAAAAACCAGATATTTGGCATGATGTGTACAATATAACAACTATAGGTCATGAATATGGGCATATTTTATGGCTAGATAACGATACAGAAACTATCATGAATAAAAGTGGAAATTTTAAAAATATAGAAGAGTTCAAGGCAACGGTTGGTGGTTTAATAGCATTTTTCTTAAATGAAAAAGAGGAGTTAAAGTATCATATACTTAGTGATGTAGTTAAGCGAGCTGTTGGACTTATCTCATGGAAAGAGACTTCAGAGGTTGAGCCTTATTATGCAGAGGGGCTTATGCATCTAGTTGGTCTGTTTGAAGTGGGTGTTTTAAAATTTAGTAAAAATTTAGAGATAGATATGAGCGATAGTGCATATGAGAAGATAAAAGCTTGGTATTTGCAAACTTATAAAGAGTTAGCACTTCATTATCTACATAAAAAAGATGCATCTTTGTTTCTTCATAAATATGCAAAGAAAGATGGAAAACAGCTTATGCCACTTGATGATAATGTTAAGTATTTTGTTAACTATTATTGGAATTTACATAAAAGTATGGGACAAATTATAGATAAAGAAAGCAAGGATATTTGGCTAGAAAATTAAAACTATTTCTTCTATTGTCGATATTATCTTATTAATTTATTATAAGGTGATATCAAGGTGGATTTGTTTGTCTATTTTTTATTAGGTACTGTTGTTATCACTCACGAAGTAGTGCGGAAAAAGTATTTCAAGATAGACTTAATTACAATTTTTAATCTTTTTTTCTTTTTAGTTTATTCTTTTGCACCAGCTGCTCTTATCATTGGTGGAAACAGTTTAATACTTGATGATATGCCTTATGGACACAAATATTTTGGACATTATGCATTTACTCCTTATCTTGTATTTTTATCATATCTATTTTTTTTAGCTGGATTTTATACTTTAAAATTTGGAGAAAACACTCACAATTGGAAATTTAAATTTTGGTGGGATGAAGATACAATTGAGTTTATTCTCCCTTTTGCATATGCTCTTCTTTTTTTCTTTTTATTTATTTATGTAAATGAAGTTGGCGGACTTATGAAGACTATTGAGTTGGCTGAAGCTTATAGATCTGGTGTATTAGAGTACAATAAGTTTGGCTTTGTGATGAAATTTTTTCCACTAAATACTATTTTGTTATATTATGTTTATTATAAATATTTTTTAGAGAAAAAACAAAATAAATTACTGCTTTTATATTTTATTTTATCTCTGCTTTTTGTTGTGCTTTTTACGGTAATTCAAAATAGTCGTGGATTTCTTATATTTCAATTAGCCGGTCTTTATGTTATAACCGCAAATTATCATAAAAATCTTTTTTTAAAATACCTTATTCCCACACTCATAAGTACATTTATCGTTATCAAATATGGAAAAGCATTTTTTAATGCTATTCAGTTTTTATTTACCGATGGGTTTGATGCATTTATCAATGCTTTTACAGGTAGATTAAACATAGATGCCCAACAAGGTAGCTCAATAATATCATATTTTACACACCCAATTGTCTCACTTGAAGCTACTCTAATACGAACAGGTACAGATATACCATGGAGATATTTTCGTGATATAAAAGACACATTTTTGATGATTTTGCCAAATGAACTACTTGGAATAGAAGAGCCTAAAATGCCTTTGATGGAACAAAACACTTTGATTTTATTAGGACAACCTATACAAATTGTACTTCCTGGAATATTGGGTTATTTCTCATATGCTGGTCATATCATCGGTCTGTTTTTAGGCTCTTATCTTTACGGTTTAATTGGAGTGACTTTGATGAAATTTTCTATAAACATGTATAGAAGTTTACCTGCATCTTTAGTTTACATCTTTGTTTTCTCCCTATCTTATGGGTATTTTGCATTTAGAGGTGTACCTGACCAGATTCTAAATGATGCTTTTATGTATATTGTTATAATTATGTTTTTACTTTTCTCTTTTAAATTGAAACTTATAAAAGTTAAAAACTAGGATTAAATCCAAAATCACTGTCAATAGCAAAATTAGGATCACTATATCCATACTTCATACTTCTGCCCCTAAGCATCAATATATCATTTTTTGGATCAATTCCCTGCGGACATGCTAAAGTACACTCACCACAAAGAGTACAATCCCAAATACCTTTTTTTTGAACAGCATCAATTTTCTCTTTTTCATCTTCGCATCTAACATCATTTACATAACGATAATTTCTAGTTAATGCAAAAGGTCCTAAAAATTCACTATCAACTTCCAAAACAGGGCATGAACTAAAACAGCTAGCACACAAGATGCAGTCACTTTGAAGCTCAACCCTTTTTGCTTCTGGTATGCTTATATCATCTTTTTTAGATACTTTACTTTGCCAACTTATAACTCTTTTTAAACTCTTTTGTGCCAAGCTATGATCCACTACTAAATCTTTTATAATTTCAGTATATCGAAGAGGTTCAACCACATCTCCATCTTGTAGCTTATATCCACAAGCTAACTTCTCTTTACCATTTACCAAAACAGCACAACTTCCACAAACTTCACTTTTACACCCACTACTAAATGTCAATGTTTGATCAGTTTTTATCTTTACAAAAGTAAGAGCTTCAAGAAGTGTTGCATCTGATTGTGGTATCTCATAATCAATTAAAACACTATTTATAGGTTTTCTATGTTTGCAAAATCTCTGTATTTTAAACCTCATCATAAAAGCTCCTATGGTTAAAATTTTCATCTATACTTGGAAAATCTGAGCGAAAATGAGCTCCTCTGCTCTCTTCTCTTTTTATAGCAGATACTAAAAGTGCTTTTCCAAGAGTTAGAGTATTTTTAAACTTTATAAACTCTATAAGATTTGTATTATAGACTCTACTTCTATCTCCAAGACCCATTGAGGTGTAATTTTCTTGCATCTTCTCTACCTCTAAAAGAGCCTCTTTTAAAGCTTTTTTTTCTTTTATAATCCCAGCTTTTTTATAAAACAGCTCCCCTAAAAACTCTCTACTTTCATAAAAGTTTTCTCTATTTTCATACTCATAAATCTCTTGTATAAACTTTTTAACACTATCTTGCTGCTTTGTATCTGTATCTTTATAGTCATAACTTTTAGAAAATTTAGCACTATTTTCTCCAGCTAACCTACCAAAAGATAGTATCTCTAAAAGAGAGTTACCTCCAAGTCTATTTGCTCCATGCACCCCACTTTCACTACACTCTCCAGCTGCAAACAGACCTTTAACCAAACTCATTAAATTTTCATCTACATAAATTCCACCCATACTATAATGAGCAACAGGAGAGATAGGGATGAGTTCATATACTGGATCAATTCCCTCATAAGTGATAGCTAACTTTCTCTCTTGAGGCATATGTTCATCTATAAACTCTTCTCCAAGATGCCTAATATCCAAGTAGACCCCACCACTCTCTAACTCACTAAATATAGCTCGACTAACTCTATCTCTAGGACCTAACTCATCGGTAAATCTCTCACCTTTTTCATTTACCAAATACCCACCAGCACCTCTAGCACTCTCACTTATCAAAATTCCAGATTTTTTAAGTCCAGTTGGATGAAACTGCACAAACTCCATATTGCTAAGTTTTGCACCAACTCTTAGAGCTGCTGCTATACCATCACCTGTTGATTGATTGGTATTTGTAGTAAAATTATAATAAAGAGCACTAAATCCACCACTTGCAACAATTACACTTTTAGATTTTATAAACTCTACCTCCGTGGTTCTTATATCTAAACAAATAGCCCCTTTTATAAGATTATCTTGCACAACAAACTCTAACAAAAACTTCTCATTTAAAAACTCTATATCCTCTTTTAAACACTGATCATAAAGAGTATGCAAAATTTTTAATCCTGTAAAATCTTGAGCATAACAAGCCCTATCACTTGAAGCTCCACCCAATTTTCTCTGTGCAATTTTTCCCTCATCTGTTCTGCTATAAGGCATCCCAATAGACTCTAACCATTTTACTCTATTTGGTGCATCTTTACACATTTTAGAGATCATCTCTTTTGAGCCAATCTCTCCACTTGATTTTAAAGTATCTTCTATATGTGAACTTACTGAATCTTTTCCAGCATTTCCCAAAGATGCGTTTATGCCTCCTTGTGCCATTGAAGTTTGAGCTCTTGTTGGGTAGCTTTCACATAAAACTGCTACTTTTACACCCTCTTTTTTAGAAGATAGTGCGGCACTAAGAGCTGCTCCCCCTGCCCCGATAATTAATACATCATACACTTATTCATCCTCATCCATACACTCATCATCACCCTCTTCTTCACTTGAATCATCAGATGCACTAGATGCCGTAGCCTTTTTAGCTTCGCTAACTTTAGCATCTACTGTTACACTCTCTTTTTTACTAGCTGTACATCCAGTTAAGAGTAGGCCAATTATTAGGCTTAAAATTATTTTTTTCACTATTTTTCTCCAAAGTACTCTTTTATATTTTTACAAATCCCATCAACCAACTTTATCCTAGACTCTACACTAGCCCAAGCGATATGAGGTGTGATAAAAAGCTTATTAGCATCTTTTACATATCTAAGTGGATTATCTTCAACCATTGGTTCAGCTTCTAAGACATCAAGTCCTACTAAGATATTGTTTGCATCTATATATTTTGCTAAATCTGCTTCGTTTATTATGCCACCTCTTCCTAGATTTAAAAGCAAGGCATTATCTTTTAGAAGAGGTAAGTTTTCCTTATTTATAAGGTTATTTGTTTGTGCATTTAAAGGTGAGTGTATAGAGATAATATCTGATGTTTTTAATAAATCTTCTAAAGAGCTTCTTTGTATATTTTCATCTTCATTTCGTCCACTTGTAGAGTAGTATTGAACATTTGCTCCAAAGGCTGTTGCAACTTTAGAAACACCTTTTCCAATACTTCCAAGCCCAATAATCCCCCAAGTTTTTCCAGCTATATCATAATATGGCTTATCTAAAT
>JAMOMC010000015.1 GCA_027068765.1 Campylobacterales bacterium | reverse complement strand
GCTTCTGGTATGTGAGTAAGTATGTCACTAGCATGTGAACAAGATGTGAATAATAGCATAAAAATAGAGATAAATATTTTCATTTAAGTAGACCTTTAGTTTTTAGAAAATCATCGATACAGAGTTCAAGCATAGCATAAACTTTTTCAAATCCTTCAAACTCTTTGTAGTGGTATGGATCTGGAACACAAGAGCCATTAAAACCTCCAAAATCTCCCATTTTATAGAGGTTTGTAAAGCCTAACTGTTTTAGATTTTGATAGTTGTTTTCATCCATTGCTACAACATAATCAAAGCTTATATTGTCATCAAGTTTTACTAATCTTGATTTTTGATTTGTGATGTCAATATCATGATTTTTAGCTACTTTGATAGAGTTTTCACATGGACTCTCACCCTCATGCCAATCACTTGTTCCTGCAGAGTCGATGTGTAGTGAAACACCATTTTTAGAAGCTATCTTTTTAGCAATTGCTTCAGCTAAAGGTGAGCGACAGATATTTCCCAAGCAGACAAAAAGTATAGATTTCAAATGAGTTCCTTTTTTTAAAGTCATAATCAAGTATAATAGTAAAAAAAAGTTGTTAAAGTCATAAAATATGAGAGAAAATATAGAAAAAATCCTAAATATAAAGATAAAAAATTGCACACTTATGGCACAAAACAGTAGTGCTTATATATATAATTGTGATGACAAATACATAGTAAAGGTGAGTGAACACGGCTGGCTTCTCTCAAGTGAAGCACAGATGCTAGAGTATCTTAAATCAAACTCAAATTTACCTGTACCAAATGTTATAAAAAAACTTGACAATATTTTGATAACAGAACATATAAAAAACAACTCTCTTGGAAAAGAAGATGCCCAGATAGATGCAGCTGTAAAATTAGCATCTTTACATCGTATATCTGATGATCAGTTTGGGTTTATCACCAATACCTCTGTTGGTATATTTGAACAATCAAATAAGCAAAATAGCTCATGGATAGATTTTTTTAAAAGAGAGAGAGTTTTAGACTTTGCAAATAGAACTCTAGTAGCTGGAAAGATTTCGGATAAGCTTTATGATAGGGTTGTTAGTTTTTGTGATGATTTTGATAAGTATCTTATTGAGCCGTCGTTTGCATCTTTGCTTCATGGAGATGTTTGGAGTGGGAATGTTTTGATTGATAATGGAGAGGTTGTTGGGTTTATTGATCCTGCTATCTATTATGGGCATCATGAGATGGATTTGGCATTTATTATGATGTTTAATACTTTTGATAGGGAGTTTTTTCAAAAGTATAAAGAGATTTTTCCTATAGCTGATGGTTTTTTCGAAGAGAGGGCAGACATCTACAATCTCTATCCTTATTTGGTGCATGCACTTGCTTTTGGTGGTAATTATATACCATTTATAGAGAAGACCGTGACAAAATATGGATATTGATAAGCTTCAAACACCATATTATCTACTTGATGAGAAAAAGCTAGAAGAGAATTTAAAGCTTTTGGATTATGTTCAAAAACAAAGCGGAGCAAAAATACTTCTTGCATTAAAAGGATTTGCATTTTGGAGTAGTTTTGATTTAGTTTCAAAGTATCTTTATGGTTGTTGTGCTAGTGGCTTACATGAGGCTAAATTAGCAAATGAACAGATGCAAAAAGAGGTTCATACTTATTCTCCTGCTTTTAAAGATGAAGATATTGATGAGATTATCTCAATAAGTGACCATATAGTTTTTAACTCTTTTAATCAGTGGCAAAAGTATAAACAAAAAGCTGTTGGCAAAGTATCTTGTGGACTTAGAGTAAATCCCCAAACATCATCTGCACCAAAAGAGATATATAATCCTTGCGGAGCATTTAGTCGTTTGGGAGTTACAAAAAAAGAGTTTAAAGATGATTTGCTAGATGGCATTGAAGGACTTCATTTTCATGCACTTTGTGAACAACATGTAGATGCACTAGAGGAAGTTTTAAAAAGTTTTGAAGAGAAATTTGCCCACTTGATACCAAAGATGAAATGGATAAATTTTGGAGGTGGGCATCATATCACTCGAAAAGATTATGATGTTGAGAGATTAATTTGGCTTATCAAAGATTTTAAAGCTCGCTTTGATGTGGAAGTTTACCTTGAACCTGGTGAAGCTGTTGGCTGGCAGTGTGGTGTTTTGGTCTCTAGTGTACTTGATATTGTGCATAATGAGATGGATATTGTCATACTGGATACTTCAGCAGAAGCTCATATGTCCGATATTATCATTATGCCATATCGAGCAGATGTGCAAGATGCGGATGAAGCAGGTAAAAAACCTTATACATATCGTTTGTCAGGAAATACCTGTTTAGCCGGTGATATTATGGGAGATTATTCATTTGACAAGCCTTTAAAGATTGGGGATAGGGTTGCATTTTTGGATCAAATGCACTATACTATAGTTAAAAATACAACATTTAATGGGATAAAACTTCCAAATCTTGTAATAAAAAGAAAAGATGGAAGTGTTGAGGTGGTCAGAGAATTTGGCTATGAGGAGTATAAAAGAAGAAATTAAAAAAGAGGTCAATTATGAAAAAAGATACTTTTACATTTACAAACAACAAAACCAATGAGAGTTATGAGTTTGACATTCTAGAAGGAACAAGAGGACCTTCTGTGGTTGATATATCTACTTTTTATAAAAAAACTGGAATGTTTACTTATGATGTAGGATATACTTCAACTGCTAGTTGCAGATCTGACATAACATTTATCGATGGTGAAAAAGGTGAACTTTTATATCGTGGAGTTGCTATCGAAGAGTTGGCTGAAAATCATACTTATCTTGAAACTTGTTATCTTCTTTTAAATGGAAATCTTCCAACAAGTGAGGAGCTTTTGGATTTTGATTTGGAGCTTCGACATAGATCATTTATCGATGAAAATCTTAAGCATCTTATAAACTCTTTTCCAGATCGTGCTCATCCGATGTCTATTTTAGCTTCGGGAGTCTCTGCTTTGTCGTCGTTTTATTATGAGCATTTGGAAGATACAAATGAAGATATGAGACAAGAGATGGCTCGAAGAATTATCGCAAAAATCCCTACAATCGCTGCTTTTTCATATAGAAAGTCATTAGGAATTCCAGAGATATATCCTGATATTGATAGGTCATTTACTGAAAACTTTCTCTATATGATGCGAGCATATCCAGGTGGCAAGATGAAAAGGACAAAAGATGGCTCAAACGAGATAAAAGAGATAGAAGTAAAAGCACTAGATGCAATCTTCACCCTACACGCAGATCACGAACAAAATGCATCTACAACAACAGTAAGAACAGTAGGCTCAACAGGAGCTCATCCATATGTTGCCATATCAGCAGGTATCTCAGCCCTCTGGGGAAGAGCTCACGGTGGGGCAAATGAGTCTGTAATCGCACAGTTAGAGATGATAGGTGATGTAAAAAATGTAGATAAGTTTATAGAAAGAGCAAAAGATCCAAATGATAATTTTAGACTGATGGGATTTGGACACAGAGTTTATAAAAACTTCGACCCAAGAGCAAGAGCCTTAAAAAAACTCCAAGACCAACTAAAAGATGAACTAAACCTAGACTCAAAACTGATGGAAATAGCATCTAAAATAGAAGAGATAGCACTAAAAGATGAGTACTTCATAAAGAGAAAACTATACCCAAACATAGACTTTTACTCAGGAGTAATACTAACAGCTCTAAAAATCGACAGACCGATGTTCACCCCGATATTTGTAATAGGAAGAACAGTTGGTTGGGTAACACAACTAATGGAGCTACAACAAAGTAGTGAGTTCAAAATAACAAGACCAAGACAACTTTATATAGGAAAATAGTTTTAAAGTTAAATAAAGCATATTTTTCCTATAATCCCCCTTCAAATGTCCTGACATACACATTTACTTGTGGCCCGTTCGTCTAACGGTTAGGACTCTGGCCTCTCACGCCGGCAATAGGGGTTCGAATCCCCTACGGGTCACCA
>JAMOMC010000014.1 GCA_027068765.1 Campylobacterales bacterium | reverse complement strand
GATGGCATAGTTATCACAGGTGAGAGCAATGTTGATGAGTCGATGGTAACGGGTGAGCCAATCCCTGTTGCAAAAATAGAGGGTGAAAAACTAATCGGTGCTACTGTAAATGGTACGGGAGGTTTGCTTATGGAAGCTAAGAGAGTAGGAGCAGATACACTTTTGTCGCAAATTGTCAAAATGGTCTCTGAAGCTCAGCGGTCTCGAGCACCTATTCAAAAATTAGTAGATACTGTTGCTAGTTATTTTGTACCTGCTGTTGTTGTTATATCTATCATTACTTTTATCATTTGGAGTCTGTTTGGACCTGAACCTGCTATCGCTTATGCGGTTATAAATGCAGTAGCTGTACTTATCATCGCTTGTCCTTGTGCACTTGGTTTAGCTACACCTATGTCTATCATGGTTGGTACTGGTAAAGGAGCTATGATGGGAGTTTTGATAAAAAATGCAGAAGCTTTAGAAGTGATGCAAAAAGTCAATATCTTGGTTGTAGATAAAACAGGTACTTTAACTGAGGGCAAACCAAAATTGGTTAGTGTAGTTGCCAATGATGGTTTTGATGAATTAGATAACTTATATCTTTCTGCAAGCTTAGAAAAAGCGAGTGAGCATCCTCTTGCTGAGGCTATAGTAAAAGGTGCACAAGAGAAAGATATTAAGTTAACTGAACCTGATGATTTTCAATCAGTTACAGGTAAAGGCGTTACAGGGATAGTTGACGGAAGGAAAGTGGCATTTGGTAACTTAAAACTATTGCAAAGTTTTGGTATTGATGCTGGGGATTTACCACAATTGGCTGATGAAAAAAGGGCTGAGGGTCAAACTGTTATGTTGTTGGCTATTGATGGTAAAGTTGCTGGGATGATAGGTGTGGCTGATCCCATAAAAGATACCACACCAGAGGCAATTTCTAATCTGCACGATGAGGGTATCAAAGTAGTAATGCTTACAGGTGATAGTAATAAAACTGCTCAAGCTGTAGCTGATAAACTTAATATCGATCAAGTTCATGCAGAAGTACTACCTGATCAAAAAGCCCAAATTGTCAAAAAACTTCAAGATGAAGGTAATATAGTCGCAATGGCAGGAGATGGTATAAACGATGCTCCTGCTCTTGCACAAGCCCATGTAGGTATCGCTATGGGAACTGGTACTGATGTTGCTATGCAGAGTGCTGGAGTGACTTTGGTAAAAGGTGATTTACGAGGTATCGTAAGAGCTAGGCGACTCTCACATGCTACTATGAAAAACATCCGCCAAAATCTATTTTTTGCATTTATCTACAACTCTGCTGGTGTACCAATCGCTGCAGGTTTGCTATATCCTGTATTTGGATTACTTCTATCGCCAATGATTGCAGCTGCGGCTATGAGTTTTAGTTCTGTATCTGTAATTATGAATGCACTTAGGTTAAAACGGGTAAAGTTATAGGTAAGGAAACAGAAAAGGGGATAAGACATTGGGATAAAACGGATATTAATATTAATTATTTTACTTCTTATCTTACTGTTTATTATATTTGCTAATATAGCAAAAGAATCAACTTTTATAACCAAATCCATAACAGCTGATTTAGCAACAATCTCAAAAGAACCTATCTCATTTGAGAAACAGATAAAGCCTATATTAGATAGACGGTGTGTAGTTTGCCACGGCTGTTATGATGCACCATGTCAGCTCAAACTATCTTCTATTGAAGGCTTGATTCGAGGAGCTAGCTTGGAGCGTATTTATGAGGCAAATCGAATCACCAAGATGGAGCCTAGTCGTCTATTTATAGATGCAAAAAGTATAGATGAGTGGCGAGAGAGAGATTTTTTCTCTATTTTAAATGAAGGCGCAAATACTAAAGAGGAGAACTTAAAAAACTCACTGCTATATCATCTTTTGACACTAAAGCAAAAACATCCACAAGCTACTGAGGGTTTGCTATCAGATGTTTTTACCTTAGAACTTGACCGTAAACAAACCTGCCCAACACTAAAAACTATAGGCAAATATATAGATAAAAAACCAAAATGGGGTATGCCCTATGCCATGCCAAACTTACTAAAATCAGAACACCAAACTCTAATCTCATGGATAGCACAAGGCTCACAAACCTCAAAGCCCTCAAACTCTTCTACTACTCTTTTACCTCAGATTAAAGAGTGGGAAGCATTTTTAAATCAATCCTCAAATAAGCAAAAATTGGTAAGCCGTTATCTTTATGAGCATCTCTTTCATGCACATATACATTTTAAAGATTCCCCCTCACGAGAATTTTATAGATTGGTTCGCTCTACTACACCTAGTGGAGAGATTATTGATGAGATTGCTACAAGAAGACCTTATGAGGATCCTCTCTCAAAATCCTTTTATTATCGATTAAAAAGATATACTCCTACAATTGTCACTAAGAGCCATATCGTTTATGAGTTTTCCACACAGAAAATGCAGAGGTATCGTGAGCTTTTTTTAACACCAGAGTATGAGGTTTCTAAACTACCATCTTATGATAAAAAGATAGCATCTAACCCTTTTAAAGTTTTTGCACCTATACCTGAAGAGTCTCGTTATCGGTTTTTGTTAGATGATGCTCGTTTTTTTATCGAAGGTTTTATAAAAGGTCCTGTTTGTCGAGGGCAAATCGCACTAAATGCAATTGAGGATCAATTTTGGGTGCTGTTTTTTGACCCAAAACAGCCAATTATCACTAACAGTGCTGATTTTATCGATAAGATGGCTGATGAGTTACAAATTCCAACAGATGGTAGCAATCTTGATTTAGTTCGTATCTGGACCAATTATTGGAGAGGTCAACGCCAATATATGGAGCATAAACAGAGCTGGTTTAATAGTATGGGCAAGCATGATTTAAATAGTGCTTTAAATTTTATATGGGATGGCGATGATAACAATCCAAATGCATCTTTGACTGTTTTTAGACATTTTGATAGCGGTTCAGTTACATATGGACTAATAGGTAAAAATCCTGAAACAACTTGGGTTATTGACTATCCTCTGTTTGAGAGAATTCACTATCTATTGGTAGCTGGTTTTGATGTCTATGGTAATCTTGGGCATCGTTTGAGTATAAGAATTTATATGGATTTTCTAAGAATGGAGGGTGAGAACTATTTTCTTGCATTTTTGCCTGCATCTAAACGAAAAGAGATTCGTGACTCTTGGTATGTTGGTCAAAGAGAGAGTATTGATAAACTTTTTTCTGCACCAAAAAAGTGGTTAGACACAGAGATGGTAACAGGATACAAGAGTGATAATCCCCAACAAGAACTTTATGAGTTAATCAAAAAAAGAGTCCAAAATGGAACAAAACATGGTAACAATATAAACCAATGTGGCAATACAAATTGTCAAAAACCACCATCTAAAGTTGATATAGAATACGCAAACTCTATCATGAAGAAGATAGCAAATTTAAAAGGTAAAAACTTACATTCATTTCCTGATGTTGCATTTGTAAGAGTTACAACAGGCAACCAAGAGGATGACTTTGCTTATACACTCATTCGCAATAAAGCTTATAAAAATGTAACCTCTTTTCTCTCAGACAAACTAAAACGAGATCGAAGTGATATTGAAAAAGATACGATGAGTGTAGTAAATTGGCTGGAGGGTTCATATCCTAATTTTTTCTTTTCGGTGCCGTTTTCAGAGCTTGAAGAGTTTGTAGAGCTTTGTGCCTCAATTCATAACTATAGTGATTATGAAAAATTTGTTGATAGGTACGGAATAAGACGCACAAATACCCAGTTTTGGGAATTAGCTGATTGGTTTTTAGAGGAACAGATGAGAAATAGACCTATTTCATCTGGTTTGTTTGATTTAAATCGCTATCAAAATCGATAAGTAATATTTTCAATTAAGCAATTTATACTAAAATACCTTATGCAAAATAGTATTTCAAACTTAACAATTTTATATGTTGAAGATGATGAGGTTATTCGTCAAAATGCTGTAGAATATTTGAGTCGCATCTGTGCAAAGGTTTTTGAAGCAAAGGATGGATTAGAAGCATTAAAAGTTTATAAAAATCAAAAACCAGATGTCATCATAAGTGATATTCAGATGCCAAAAATAGATGGCTTGGAGATGACAAGAAAGATTCGTCAAAATGATAAAAAAACTCCTATCATTATCGCTACAGCCCATACACAAAATAGCTATCTGCTAAAAGCAGTTGAACTACAATTAGTAAAATATATAGTAAAACCAGTAACAAGTAAAAAATTAAAAGATGCACTAAATCTTGCATGTGAACATTTAAGTACAAAATATAATAATATCAAAAAACTCTCACAAAATACCCTCTATGATACACTAAACAAAACACTATTAATAGACGAAAAACCCATAAAATTAACTAAAAATGAACTTCTTTTACTCGATATAATGGTGAAAAATCATCAAAGAGTTATAGCTTATAAAGAGATAGAGAGTTTTATATGGCTAGATGAGTATATGAGCATAGAGGCTCTTCGCTCATTAGTGAGGGCACTTCGTAAAAAATTGCAAGGTGATTTTATAGAAAATATATCTGGAGTTGGATACAAAATAAAGAAGAAATCTATATAAAATAGCTCAATAAAATGTATGGTATATACTAGAAACTATAATACTCAATAAAAAAGCCACACCTATAATAATTCTAATTTTTAAATTACAACATTCTTTCATAATCAAATTATAGCAAAATATTATTTTACTCTAATAGCGATATTAATGGGAGCCAAAAATCCAATGGATATATCAAGATAGATAAATGCCAATGGAAAAAAAAAGAGATAAAAAGATTGCTAGGTATAGAGTTTATCAGATTACCTAAAAAATCAAGACTCTATAGCTTTTTCGAGATAGTGGATAAGATAGAGTTGGAAAGGGTATTTAGACGATGGATATGAACTTTTATAGAAATACAAAAACAAGCTGTTGTTGGAGTTGATGGGGAAGTGATAAGAGGAAGTGTTACAGCAAATGATGATGCTGTTTCTATACTATCAATGCATTTTTACAAAGATTGTGCTTTTGCTCTATCTGCCTTAAAAATTGTTGATGCTACTTGTGATTTGGCTGAGGCTTTGTCGTTGGTCTCCATGGTGCGATTAAAATATGTATTTATTAAGTAACTATTAGGATTAGAATAAGGTGATTGTGAACTCACCCTAAATTTAGTTTTTTATTATAAATTTTATGATCAACTATTGAATAATACTTATTTGCATAAACAACAACACTCAAAAACTATTTGAATCTCTCAAATACAAAATCAAAATCTATTTTTGCTTGACATTTGATTTCATCAAAAATAAAACTACCTTCTAAAACATCAACTATCTTTTCATATTTTGAATCTTTAAGTTTGTAGATTTTGGCTTTTAAGTCTTCTGGATATAGCAGTATATAGTAGTATACTTTTTCTTGTTCATAAAGTGTAAGTTTAATCTTTTCATCTCTTTTAGCACTACTTTTTGAAACAATTTCTACAATGAGTTCTGGACTTTTTTTGATATATGCTCCATCTTTTTGTCCACATACTAATGCAATATCTGGACGAACTATCGTATCATCAGCTATCTTATAATCCATTTCAGATACTACCATACAGTTTTTGCATGATTTTATACTATCTCCTATACTTTGTATCAATAAGCTAGAAATTGATTGATGATTAAACATAGGAGACGGTGCCATAGCAAAAGGAGTTCCACTAATTAGTTCCCAATCATCTTCCCAGTGGATATAATCATCATAGGTATAATGTGGTCTGTACTCTTCTTTTAAAGCTCCCATCTTTGTTTCCTTTACTCAACTATTTTATTGTGATTATATCATAAAAAATAGTGTTGGATAAAAGTTGGTTCTATCTCTTTACTAAAAATATGAGTTAAGTTCTAAATTTTTACACTAGAGTAGATTCGTGATGAAATTTACACAAAAGTAGATTTTTGCTAAACTTAAATCAAAAAGAAAAATATGTATGATTTTACTTGGGAGAAATATAAATAATGAATGAAATGATAACAATGTCAATAAACTTGCATCTACTCATAATAGTAGCAGCTATCTTACTTGCACTTTATAACATCTATGCAAGCTACAAAATAGAAAACGAAATCACCTACATAAATCGAATGAAATACATCCAACCACAATACCTAATGATAATATCTGCAATAGTTTTTACAGGTGTTACAGTTATGGCTGCAAGTTATTTTAATCTTCGCATCTCACTTGTGATTATGATTATTGCAATTTCATGGATGTTTTATACAAGTATTAAAAAACATATCATAAGAAAAGATACAAACACAAATGATAAAGAGTCGATGCAACAATTTAGAGAGTTTGTTAAGAAAAAATATACTATAGATATAACTCTTATGCTTGTTGTTAGTATGGCTAGTTTTGCATTAAGATAATTATGCAATTTATCTATGATGAAAATGCATCTAAAGAAATTTTATATATAAAAGATGAAAATTATCGTTATCTTTTTAAAGTAAGACGATTAAAACTTGATGAAAAGATAAACCTTAGAAATCTCAAAGATAGCACTCTATATCAATATCAGATAAGAGAGATTAGAAAAAAAGAAGCTAAGCTTGTACTAACAAAAACACAACTAGATACAAAACAAAATACAAATTTTCTCCATCTTATTTGGTGTATGGTAGATACAAAAACTATTGAAAAAACTCTCCCACAACTTAACCAACTTGGTGTCTCAAAAATCTCATTTCTATATTGTGATAGAAGTCAAAAAAATTTTAAATTAGATTTAAAAAGAGTAGAAAATATTTTAATAAACTCCTGCCAACAGTGTGGAAGAGATAATCTAATGGAAATTGAAATTTTAAACTCAATAAAAGATGTTTTAGTAAAATATAATAATTTTTCAGTTTTAGATTTTGATGGAGAAAGTTTAAATACAAATACCTCCCCTATCATGATTGGGTGTGAGGGAGGATTTACAAAAAGTGAAAGAGAAAAACTAAAAAATCATAAAAAAATAGGACTAAATACCAACTTAATACTAAAAAGTGAAACAGCAATTTTAGCAATTGCCATAAAACACTTGATTTAAAATATATTTTATGCTATACTTCGAGTTCCCCTCCCCCCTATATGGCAGTAGACTGAATTTATTTGGTCTACTGTTCTTTACAACCTTAAATCTCCATAAACCTAACAAATAACCCGTATTTAATTAGTTTGTTATTGCATCCTAATGGATAAATTTTTCATTATTTTTTTCTTAAGCTTAAAATAAACTTTTTTTAGTATAATTTCGCACTTTAAAACATAAGTCTTGTTATTAGATGCAAGATTACAAGGAAAAACAATGAAAAAAGAGATTCACCCAGATTATATGACTTGTCAAGTATCGTGTGCTTGTGGTAACAGTTTTGAGAGTGCTTCAAACAAAGCAGAGATGAGAATAGACATATGCAGTGAGTGCCATCCATTTTTCACAGGTAGTGAAAAGATTGTAGATGCCGCAGGTAGAGTTGAGAAATTTAAGAAAAAGTATAACTTAAAGTAGATACAGAGATTGCTTCATTTTGTACCCACTCCTATCGGGAACTTGGAAGATATCTCTTTTAGAAGTCTTAGACTTTTAAAAGATGCAAAGGTTATCCTTTGCGAAGATACTAGAGTTACCAAAAGATTACTACACTTACTAAAAGAGAAACATCAAATTTTACCAAGAGTTGAACGGTTTATTTCGCTGCACTCGCATAATGAAAAAGAAATTTTAAAAGAACTTCCTATAGAAATTTTCGATGATATTGTACTTTATGTTAGTGATGCAGGGATGCCTTGTGTTAGTGACCCTGGATGTGCTTTAATAAACTATTGTAAAACTCACAACATACCTTATGACATACTTCCTGGTGCAAATGCGGCTCTTTTAGCTTATGCATCTAGTGGCTTTTGTGATACAAAGTTTCTCTTTTTTGGATTTTTACCTCACAAAGGCGGAGATAGAGCTGAGCAGTTAAAAGAAGTTTTATACAACGGATATGTCACAATTGTTTATGAAGCACCTCATAGAATTTTAAAACTCATTGATCAACTTTGTACACTTGAGCCTAATCGTGAACTATACTTAATAAAAGAGGCTACAAAACTACATCAGAAAAGTTTTAGAGGAAGTGTGAGTGAAATTCAAACTATATTAAAGACTCAAAATATCAAAGGCGAATGGGTAGTTGTGATAAAAAATGAAAAAAAAGAGTTAGCTATGATAACCATCAATGATATACTAAAATTAGACATTCCAAAAAAACAAGCATCAAAATTGTTATCAAAAGTAACAGGTAAATCACCAAAAGAGTGTTATAATGACCTGCTTTAACAATAGGTTAACTTTTTTTTAGTAAAATACTCTTATGACACTATATGGTAAACAAATATTTTTCTATTTAACAAAGAATCATCCTGAGCTTATAGAGGAGATTTATCTTGCTAAAGAGGTTGACAAAAAGCTGTTTTCACAAATTGCAAAACTAAACAAAAAGATTATCAAACCAGATGCAAAAAAAGCACAAGCTTTAGCTCATGGCGGAAATCATCAAGGTTTTCTTTTGAAGATTAAAGATATAGCATTTGCTGACTTTAAAGATTTAAAAAAGGAGAACTTTTTACTTGTTTTGCTAGGGATTACAGATGTAGGAAATATCGGAGCAATTATACGAAGTGCTTATGCTCTAGGAGTGGATGGTGTTATAGTTAGTGGATTGGAGTCTATAAACTTAGAAGGTGTTATCCGAACAAGTAGCGGTGCAGCACTTGATATGCCAATAGCACTATTTAAAGATAGTGCCACTTTGATAAATGAACTCAAACAAAGTGAGTTTAAAACATATGCAGCCGATATGAGTGGTGATGATGTTAGAGATTTATCATTTGGATTAAAAAAAGTGCTATTTTTAGGTAGTGAGGGTGAAGGCATACCAAATAAGATTTTAAAAATGTGTGACAAAAAAGTAAAAGTAGCTATGGAAAAGAGATTTGACTCATTAAATGTCAGTGCAGCTGCTGCAATATTATGTGATAGGATGAGATAAAACATGGATGAAGATAAAAAGAAAAATGGCATTGAGTACTTAAAGGCACAAGGCTATAAAAAGATTTCAGCAAAAACTTTTATAAGTGACATAGAACTAGAGCATTTTTTAAATAAAAACTTTACAAGCATCAACAAAACAAGAGCTTTAGGATTTATCCAGATTTTAGAAAGAGAATATAAAGTAAACCTTGATGAATTAAAAATCGCCTATTTAGAGTACCAAAACTCAAACAAAAAGCCTGAACCAGAAACACTATTTACAGAAACTCACATAGAAGATAAAAAAGTATGGCAAAAGTATCTTCCTATTATCTCCATTGTACTTTTACTTGGTGCTTTAGCATACTATATGTTTAGCTCCGTAGACCAAGAAGAAAAACCAAATATAAATGACTTAACAACACATATAGAAGAGAACAAAAGTACCATAAAAAAAGCACAAAATAATATTGAAAAACTAGAACTAAAAAAAGAAATTGAAAAAGAAAAAACTATAGATGATTTCGAAGATGACTTGGATTTAGATAAAATTGTCTTAGATATGATGAAAGATAGAAACCTTACAACAAACACTCTTGAAAATATTGATAAAAACCTATCAGAAGATATAAAAACTCCTAAAACTAACGAAGTAGTAGAAGCAAAAACAGTCCCTATCGAAAAAATTATACCTGTTGAAAAAGCTATACCTATCGCAAAAACCATACCAATTTCCAAACCTGCAAAAAAGGCAAAACCAAATGGAAATTTTTTCATCATTCCAACACAAAAGGCTTGGGTTGGCATAATTTACCTAGATAACTTTTCAAAAAAGGACTTTTTAATCCGCTCTAAGCTAACATTAGACCCAAATAGAGATCAACTTATCGTTGTTGGTCATAAACATTTTATGATTTACAATAAAACTTATTCTGTTAAATTTATGGGAAAAGGTCCTGTTAGGTTTATTTATAGAGATGGAGAATTGATGGAAATTAGCAAAAAAGAGTTTATTAGAAGTGGTGCAGGTGTCGCTTGGTAAGAGTATTTATAATTTTATCTCTACTTTTTAGTTTTGCCACAGCGGCATCTCTTCAAGCTGAGCTTAAAAATATTTTAGGAAAAAACAGCTACCAAGCCAAAAAAAAGTTTTTAAAAATTCTCTTTAAAGATGAAAATAATTTCTACTTAGGTAGCCAAATTGACATACATAAAGTATTAAGCACTCTAAATGCAAACAATCTATTTCAACTAAACTTCAAATCAACAAGAGATCTTCATATTAGTTTTGCAACTGAGCAAGATGCCCCTCTCATCTTCTTAAAAATGTTACAAAACAGCTTAAATACTCTGGGATATAGTGCTATCTCAACTGAAAAAGTTATGAAAGATTCAAGTGGTTTTTTATGGAAAATCAAACTAAAAGCATCTAAAGCCATAGACCCATTTCAGTTGGCAAATGAACTAAATAGACAAAATTGCAATATCACTAGGTTGAAAAGATATTCTAGTACAAATTGGCGATACAATATAAATATAAAAAACATAGATATAGTTCCAGAAAACATACAATACAATAAAAAAATAACTCTTAAAAAACCACTAAATCCTTACTGGATAGATATACAAAGAGCAAAAAGCTTAATCATAAAAAGTTCAAAAGCAAATAACTGGCATCCTTATATTGTTTTTTATGATAAAAACTTAAAAATACTTGACAACATTTCAAAAGAGATAAAAAGCTATAATGAGAACTTAAACATACCAAGAAATGCAAAGTATGTAAAAATTAGTGATGTTTACACTCTTGAAAACCTAAAAAGAGGGTTAAGCATCTACATTTCAAAATAATTAAAAATGGATAAATATATAAAATGTTTGATGAAATACAATTTAACACGATAGATAGACTACCAAATTATGTTTTTGCAGAGATTAATGAGATTAAACTAAAAGCTAGACAAAATGGCGATGATATTATTGACTTTAGTATGGGAAATCCTGATGGTCCAACACCTGAACATATTGTTGATAAACTTGTGGAAACTGCAAGAAAACCTAAAAATTACGGCTATTCAGCAAGCAAAGGTATTTATAAACTTCGTCTTGCCATGAGTAACTGGTACAAAAGAAAATACAATGTAGACTTAGACCCAAACACTGAAGTAGTAGCAACAATGGGTTCAAAAGAGGGTTATGTGCATCTTGTGCAAGCTATCACAAACCACGGAGATGTTGCTGTTGTGCCTGAACCTGCCTACCCTATACACACACATGCTTTTATCATAGCTGGTGGAAATGTTATCAAGATGCCTTTGGAGTTTAATGATGCTTATGAGCTTGATGAAGATATTTTCTTCTCAAATCTACATAAAGCATTTAACACCTCTTTGCCTCGTCCTAAATTTGTCGTTGTAAATTTCCCACACAACCCTACAACTGTCACAGTTGAGAAAAATTTTTATGAAAAACTTGTAGCATTAGCTAAAAAAGAGAGATTTTATATCATCAGTGACATAGCTTATGCTGATATAACTTTTGATGGATACAAAGCTCCTTCGATTTTAGAAGTAGAAGGTGCGAAAGATGTTGCCGTTGAGAGCTTTACTCTATCAAAAAGCTACAATATGGCAGGATGGAGAGTTGGTTTTTTTGTTGGAAATCCTAAGATGATTGGAGCTTTACAGAAGATAAAATCATGGTTTGATTATGGTATGTTTACCCCTATTCAAGTGGCAGCGACTATCGCACTTGATGGTCCACAAGAGTGTCAAGATGAGATAGTTGAAAAATATAGATACAGAAGAGATATACTTTGTGAAAGTTTTTACAATGCTGGCTGGGCATTTGAAAAACCAAAATCATCTATGTTTGTCTGGGCAAAACTCCCACCTGAAGCTTCTCACTTGGGGAGTTTAGAGTTTACAAAACAACTTTTAACAGAGGCTAAAGTAGCTGTTAGTCCTGGTATTGGGTTTGGGGAACACGGTGATCAGTATGTTAGAATTGCTCTGATTGAAAACGAAAAGAGAATTAGACAAGCTTCTAGAAATATAAAAAAATACTTACAAAGTTTAAAGAGTAAAAAATAGATGATAAATGTAGCAATTATAGGTGTTGGAACCGTTGGACAAAGTGTAGCTAAAATACTAAAAGAGAACAAAACACTAATCTCCGCAAGAGCAGGCGAAGAGATAAATGTTGTAAAAGGTGTAGTTAAAGATCTATCAAAAAAAAGAGATATCTCTATACCTTTAACTACTAACATAGATGAAGTTTTAAATGACGACTCTATTGATATTATAGTTGAGCTAATGGGTGGAATTGATGAGCCTTACAGAGTGATAAAAGCAGCACTCACAAACAAAAAAGCTGTAGTAACTGCAAACAAAGCACTTCTAGCTTACCATAGATATGACCTCCAAGAGATAGCCAAGAATATTCCAATTGGTTATGAAGCAAGTGTTGCAGGGGGAATTCCTATCATAAATGCCCTAAAAGTAGGACTTAGTGCAAATCAAATTTTATCTATAAAAGGTATTATGAACGGTACTTGCAACTATATGCTTACCAAAATGATGAATGAAAATGTAAGTTTTAATGATATTTTAAAAGAGGCACAAGAGTTAGGATATGCAGAGGCTGATCCAACTTTTGATGTTGGCGGATTTGATGCAGCTCATAAGCTTTTGATTTTAGCATCTATCGCTTATGGTATAGATGCAAAGCCTGAAGATATTTTGATAGAGGGTATAGAAGATATAAATGAGCATGATATGGATTTTGCTAAAGAGTTTGGTTACTGTATAAAACTTTTAGCAATTGCCAAAAAGTCAAAAAACAATATAGAACTTAGAGTGCATCCTGTACTCATAAAAGAATCTCAAATGATTGCTAAGATTGATGGTGTTATGAATGGAATTAGTGTTATTGGAGATTTTGTTGGTGAGAGCCTATATTATGGGGCTGGGGCTGGCGGAGATGCTACTGCTAGTGCTGTTGTTTCTGATATTGTTGAGATTGTTAGAGCGGGTCAAAGCTCACCTATGCTTGGATTTAAAAAACCTCACCAAAGCCAAATATTAAAACTTTTACCAGTTGATGAGATAGAGAGTAAATATTATCTAAGAATGAAAGTAGTTGATAAACCTGGAGTATTGGCAAATATAGCAAGTATCTTAGCTGCTTGGGATATTTCGATAGAGACAATTTTACAAAGAGAAGCCAAAGAAAAAAATAAAGCAATGCTACTTTTTTCTATCCACACTTGCAAAGAGAGACAGATAAAAAGTGCAATAAAGGATATTGAAGCACAAGAGACACTAAATAGCAAAATATCTATGATTCGTATAGAAGATTAAGCATTGAGTAGAGAAAAAGGAGACTTTGCAGAAGATAGAGCCATATCTTACCTCCAAGAGCTTGATTTTTTAGTAATTGATAGAAACTACCACTCCCGTTTTGGAGAGATAGATATAATTGCCGTAAAAGATAAAGTAATGCATTTTATTGAAGTTAAAAGTGGAAATTATGATCCAATTTACCAGATATCACCTTCCAAAATATCCAAAATTTACAAAACTGCGGAGATTTATATCAGTAAAAAAAAGATAGATATGGATTTTTGCATAGATGCATTAATCGTTTGTGAAGATATAGAATTTATTGAAAATATCACACTATGAATAACTTTGAAAAACTAAAACTATCACCAAATATGCTCCAAAACCTAAAAGATATGAACTTTGTCGAAATGACTGAAATTCAAGAACAAAGTCTTCCACACAGCTTGGAAGGTCTTGACATCATCGCACAAGCAAAAACAGGAAGTGGCAAAACTCTAGCATTTGGAATACCTCTTTTGCAAAATATAAATGTAAAATCTTTCTTAATACAAGCACTCATACTCTGTCCAACAAGAGAACTATCAGACCAAGTAGCAACCCAGATTAGAAAGATAGCAAGATTTCAACACAACCTAAAAATCCTAACTCTAAGTGGAGGTGTACCTATGCGACCACAGATAAAATCTCTTGAACACGGAGCTCATGTTATAGTAGGAACACCAGGAAGAATTCAAGATCACTTAGGAAAACAGACTCTAAATCTAAAAAATGTAAAAACTCTTGTTTTAGATGAAGCAGATAGGATGCTAGATATGGGGTTTTATGATGTTATCAACCATATATTAGAGTCCGTTTCTAAAAAAAGACAAACTCTACTTTTTTCAGCAACTTATGAAGAAAATATAAAAACTCTAAGTAAAAACATAACAATAAATCCAAAATTTATAACAATTAAACAAGAACAAGATAAAAAGTTAGTGAGTGAGATTTTTTATAAAGTTCAAAGAGATCAAAAATTTGAAGAGCTTTTAAAGTTATTAAGATATTATAAACCACTCTCCATAATTATGTTTTGCAACACTAAAATAGCAGTCCAAGAAGTTACTAATTTATTACAAGATGCAGGATTTAGTGCACTTGATTTACACGGAGATTTAGACCAGATAGATAGAACCGAGACACTTATACAATTTGCAAATCGCAGTTGTGCTATTTTGATAGCCACAGATGTAGCAGCAAGAGGGCTTGATATCAAAGAGGTAGATATGGTTATGAACTATGATTTACCAAGAGATATTGCCAGCTACACACATAGAATAGGAAGAACAGCAAGAGCAGGAAAGAGCGGATTAGCGATCTCTTTAGTTGACAAAAACCATCTACAAAAGATAGAAGATTACAAAGATAATCCAGATATAAGAGAGATAGAGAAAATCAACCCTGATAAAAACATAAAACTATTAGCCCCGATGAAAACACTCTGCATAAACGGAGGGAAAAAAGACAAACTTAGGGCAGGAGATATTTTAGGTGTGTTTTGTGTTGCTATTGGGCTTTTAAAAGAGGATATTGGGAAAATTGACCTCTTGGATAGATATACTTATGTAAGTATCAAAAAAGAAGCTTTTCAAAAAGCTATAAAAGGTTTGCAAAATACAAAGATTAAAAAGCGTTCTTTTAAAGTTTGGAGTTTATAACTCCACCTCTATCTTTTCACCCTCACCTCGTCTTAGTGCTATCATCGTATTTCCAACTTTAAGCTCTAATGTATTTCCACCAAGTGAACACTCTATGATCTCAAATTTGCAACCTTTATAAATTCCAAAAGATGCAAACCTTCGTTTTAAATCTTTTAAAGCATTTATCTTTACAATTGTGCCGCTATCTCCTTTTTTAAGTTCACTAAGCTTCATGATAATCCTTTTACAATATTGTATGCTATAAAAGAGAGTACCCACGCAGTTACAGAGGTAAAAATAAAAAGATATCCAAGATACCTCCAACCTCCAGCTTCCTTAGCAAATACCATAGATGCAGCAAGACAAGGTAGATAAATCATCACAAAAACTATAAAAGATACAGCAGATGCAAATGGTATATGTTTCTTAATCTGCTCAGCTAATCCACTGTGTTCTTCATCGACTTCATCTCCAAGAGCATAAAGCACACCAAGTGTAGAGACAACAATCTCTTTTGCAGCAAGACCAGTTTCTAGTGCCACAGTCATTTTCCAATCAAATCCAAGTGGTGCAAAAATTGGTTCAGTTGCTTTTCCTATCTTTCCAAGATAGCTATTTTCTAACAGATATAGTTTCAAATCATTTTCTAGTTTTATCTTTTCTGCCTTAGATGCCAACTCAATTTTTGCACTATAGCTCTCACTTATTAACGGGTATTTTGGATAATTACTAGCAAACCAGATAAGCACAGATGCAGCCAATATATAAGTACCAGCTTTTTTCAAATACATCAAAGCATTATTCCAAACTGTATGCCAGATAAGCTTTAAAGAAGGTAGACGATACTTTGGCATCTCCATTACAAATGGCTCATCTTCATTTTTAAAAACTACTACATTTAAAACTTTTGCAGCTACTAATCCCAAAAGTGCTCCTGAAATGTAAATTAAAAAAAGTATATTTCCAGCACTCTCTTTTGCAAAAAATGCACCTGCAAAAAGAACATATATAGGAAGCCTAGCCCCACAACTCATAAATCCAATTATAAAAAGTGTAAGAAGTCTATCTTTCTCATTTTTCAAAGTTCTAGCTGCCATATAAGCAGGAACAGAGCATCCAAATCCAGTCACAAGCGGTATAAAACTCTTCCCATGTAGTCCAAATTTATGAAAAAAACCATCTAGCAAAAATGCCACACGACTCATATATCCAGTAGTCTCTAAAAGAGCAATTCCTAAAAACAAAATCATAATATTTGGTAAAAACATCACAACAGCTCCAACTCCTGCTATAACACCATCAGCTAAAATTGAGCCCATTTGCCCATCACCAAATATCTCTATAGCACCCTCACCTAAACTTGAAAAAAGTTTATCAATCATATCCATAGGAACAGACCCAAGCTCAAAAGTAAGCTGAAACAAAACCCACATAAAAAATAAAAATATAGGAATCCCAAAAAATTTATGAATTAAGATAGAGTCAATTTTTTGAGTCAAATTCTCTTTTTTAACAGCCTTTGAGCTCTGCACTTCAAGTGCTGCACCTCTTGCATTTGAGCGTCTCTCATCTTCAAAAATTTCCTCTAAATCTTCACTATCATAATGCAGATAAATATGTTTTAAAGAGTCTCTAACAAGTGGCAAAAGCTCAATCCAAATAGGTTCATCGTGTATCAACTTATAAATATTTTTATCTTCTTGAAGAAGTTTTATTGCTAACTCTTTATGAGGTAATTCACTTTTATATTTTTTTGCATCTAAAAAGAGTCTAATTTTTTCAATCTCCTCCTCTATCGTGTCGCTATAAACTATCTTATCACTGTTTTTTTCTTTGTTATATATAGATATAATTGCAGTTTTAAGTTCCAAAATACCTGTACTTTTTGCTGCACTTGTTTTTATACAAGGTACACCTAAAATTGCACTAAGTTGTTTTTCATCTATTAAGATGCCCTCTTTTTCAGCCTCATCACTCATGTTTAAAGCTATAACAACTTTTTTACCAAGCTCTAAAAGTTGCATAGTAAAAAGAAGATTTCTCTCTAAATTTGTAGAATCTATAACATTGACAATTACATCAAAATCTCCATCTTGTAAAAAGTTTTTTGTCACTTTCTCTTCTATCGTATATTCGTTAATAGAGTAAGCACCTGGCAAATCGATGATATGAATATTATAATCCACACAACTCACTTCATCGCAATATTTAAAATCTACTTCTGTTTTATCAACCGTAACACCACTAAAATTGCCAACTTTTAATCTTGAATCACTCATTGCATTTATAAGCATACTCTTGCCAACATTTGGTTGACCTGCTAACACTACATTTATATTGTTCATCTAGTTCCTTATACAAATTATTTTATCATTCAAAGGCTTAAAATATTGTTAATATTGAAAATCTTTATCAAAATTAACAATATTTCATATTTATCACTAAATATATTTCATCTTTAGTCGATTTAGTTTAAATTATTTTAGGATGTCCATATGAAAAAAATCGCTCTCTTCCTCTGCTTATCTGTTTTTAGCCTGCAATCACTCTTTGGAGAGTATTTAGATAGAGAACTTATCTACTTTCCAACTGATAAAGATCCAGGATCTATCATAATCATAACAGATGAAAAAAAGCTATATTATATTTTAGATGAAGAGTTAGCCTATGAGTTCCCAATAGCAGTAGGAAAAAAAGCAGAATATAGATTTTATGGTACATTTCCAATATCAAGAAAAGCAAAATGGCCAGCTTGGAGACCTACCAAAAACATGATTGAAGAAGATCCAACTCTTCCAGAAGTTGTAAAAGGTGGCAAACACAATCCTCTTGGTGCAAGAGCTTTGTATTTGGGTGATTCTATCTTTCGCATACACGGCACAAACAACCCAAGCTCTATCGGCAAAGCAGCTTCAAAAGGATGTATCAGGATGTACAACGAAGATGTAAAAGAGCTTTATAAACTTGTAGATGTTTGGAATATGGTATATGTGAGATAAGATTATTA
>JAMOMC010000013.1 GCA_027068765.1 Campylobacterales bacterium | reverse complement strand
TGTTACATTAACAGTTACAAAACTTAAAACAGTAAAAATCCCATTACCTCAAATAGAAGAGCAACTAAGGATAGTTTCTCTATTTAATCGTATGGATAATAAGCAAGCCGAACTTACAAATGAAATCCAAACCCAACAAACTCTACTAAAAAAACTCCGTCAAGCAATACTTCAAGAGGCGATAGAGGGAAAACTCACAGCTTCATGGAGAGAACAAAATCCTGATGTAGAGAGTGTATTGGTGCTACTTGAAAAAATCAAAGCTGAAAAAGAGCAACTTATTAAAGAGAAGAAAATCAAAAAACAGAAGACACTACCGCCGATAAGTGATGATGAGAAGCCTTTTGAAATTCCTGATAGTTGGGTGTGGTGTAGGTTGGGGAGTATTATATCAAAAATTGGTTCAGGAAGCACTCCAAGAGGGAGTAATTATAGTGAAAAAGGAATACCATTTTTTCGTTCTCAAAATATACATGATAATGGATTAGTATATAATGACATTAAATATATATCTGATGAAACTCATATTAAAATGTCAGGTACAAAAGTATTACCAGAAGATATTCTATTAAATATCACTGGTGGCTCAATGGGAAGGTGTGCTTATGTTCCAAAAGATTTTAAAGATGCAAACTTAAGTCAGCATGTATGTATAATAAGACCAATTTTAATAAACCCCATTTTTTTACACAAACTAGTACTATCTCCAAATTTTCAAGATATGATTTTTTCTTCAACAACTGGGGCAGGTAGAGAAGGATTACCAAAAAATAATTTAGAGCAATTTCCAATTCCTATTATTCCGTTAGAAGAACAACAAAAAATAGTCAAAAAAATAGAAAACCTTTTTACCATCTGTGATAAACTTGAAGAACAGATAAATAACTCAAAAATTAATAGCCAAATACTCATGCAAGCTGTTTTAAAAGAGGCATTTGAATCCAAAGAGGATTTAACTATTGATGAAGAAGCTATGATTATGATGAGTTATATTATTGATAGTATGAAACCAAATGAGCTTGGACGAGTAAAGCTTCAAAAGATTATCAGTATGCATGTAAGTGCCAACAATGTAAACTATGGTTTTGAGTTTAAAAAGTGTGCGATGGGACCTTATGATAAAAAAAGGATGGAAGAGTTAGAGACAAAGATAGAAGAGGTAAGATGGTTTAAAAAGTATCAAGAAAATGGAGAAAAAGGGCGAATTTACTATACTCCCCTTGAGCAAAAAGATAAATATAGAGAAAAACTTACAAATTTACCATACAAAAAAGAGTTAGAAAATATTATAAATATCATGAGACCACTAAGTTTGTCACAGTCTGAAATAGTAGCAACACTCTATGCTGTCTATTTAGAAGAAAAAAAGAGTAGTCTTATTGGTGCATATGATAAAGTTATCATAGCAAAAGCAAAAGAGTGGCATGAAGCAAAACAGCAATATGTGGAGAAGGATTGGCGATGGGGTATAAATTGGTTAAAATCAAATGGATTTATATTATTAGATGACTAAAACAAAATACCTCCTATACTCTTTCAAAAGCCAAAAAAACGGTAAAATTCAATAGATAATAAATATTTTAAAGCCGAAAAACCACCTGCTAATGTTTTAAAAAGTATAGAAAAAGAAGCTCCACATCCTGATACTCAAAATACCATAGACAACCCTTGGCAAGAGTGGAAACAAGACGATATCCAAAAAATCACTTCTGATAGTGGAGTTTGCATAAATTACTTGGCAGATTAAAAAAGTTGTTGAAACTGAGTATGAAGATGTAAAAAGTATCGCTTATGATTTATCGGTCATACTTAGTGAGTTTCTTTTTATTCATCCCTTTCGAGAAGGAAATGGTCGTATAAGTAGGCTCTTAAGTGATGTGATTTTGGCTAAAAATGGTTTTCCGATGGTAGGTTTGAACTTGAAAAAAGGCGATAACTATATCCAAAGAGTCCATTCAGGATATAAGACAAACTATGAGCCATTAGCAAAATTGTTGGAACAAAAGATAACAGATGAGATTAAGAACGGATAAGTTTATAGTGCTCTTTTAACTCTTTTTTTGTGATCTTAGAGCCCTCAACTTTGACAGAACTATGAACAGCATTTACAATCATATTTTCTCTTTTTTTACTATTTGAAAAATGTTTATTTGTCGTTGCTATGGTTTTTTTCATAATCTTCCCTTTTTGTTCGAACTCTCTAGTAGATGCTCCATTGTAGCATAATCTCTTTCAAAGTATATTTTTTGTTCTATCTTTCATTATTTTTTAATTAATATTGTGCACCCAAATATTCAAACCAATAAAACCAGTATTTATATTCCAAGATGTTAGGAACGACTAGGGTTTTTGGGGTTGCCCTTAAGCTATATCCTTATGCATCTGTCTTAAAAAACTATTTATATCATCTTGAGGTATCGCTTTGCTAAAATAGTAACCTTGCATAAGATAACACCCTTGGGATTTTAAAAATTTCATTTGAGCTTCAGTTTCTACTCCTTCAGCTACAACTTCCAATGATAGTTGATTTGCTAATGTTATGATAGTAGATGCGATTTGCATGTCATCTTTATCTGATGGTATATCGTCTATAAATGATTTATCAATTTTAAGTTTTGTGATTGGGAGTTTTTTAAGGCGTCCAAGTGAAGAGTAGCCTGTTCCAAAATCATCAATAGCAGTATTTACGCCTATTTTTTTAAGATTGATTAACACTTGTTCCACTTGGTTTATATTTTCCATTAAAAAACTTTCAGTCACTTCAAGCTCTAAAAGTGTAGGGTCAATTTTACTATTTTTAACAATATCTTTTATAGTTCTTTCTAAGTGGTTTTGTGTTAATTGTTTACTTGATATATTTACAGCTATTTTGATTTTAATTCCTGCATCTTGCATGAATTTAATTTGTTGACAAGATTGTTGTAAAATCCACTTTCCAACCTTCGCCATAAATCCACCTTCTTCTGCAAGTTTTATAAAATTATCTGGTGTTATAATTCCATATTTTGGATGCTCCCATCTTACAAGTGCTTCAAATGCTTCTAATGAGCTTGTTTTGATGTTCATAACTGGCTGATAGTAGAGTTTTAGTTGATTGTTTTCTATCGCATTTCTTAAGTCATTTGAGAGTTCAAGCTTCTCAGTTGCATCTGCATTCATATCTTCTGTAAAGTATTTGTAGATATTTTTTCCACTATTTTTTGCAGTATACATAGCAATATCTGCATTTTTGACTAGTGTTTTAATCTCTTTTGAATCATCAGGAAATACAGCAATTCCAACACTAGCTCCGATATAACCAGTCTCATCTTTTAGTGCTATTGGTGAGGAGAGTGCATCTATAACTTTTTGTGCTACAACTGAAGGGTAAGAGTTATCTTTGATATCTTCTAGTATGATAGTAAATTCATCTCCTCCAATTCTAGATACTGTATCTTCTGCTCTTAGAGTAGATTTTAATCTTTTTGCAACCTCTATGAGTAAAAGATCTCCATAATCGTGACCTAAAGTATCATTTATCATTTTAAAGTTATCAAGATCTATAAACATTAGAGCTATTTTTGTTTTGGATCTTGTTGCTTTTGAGATAGCATTTTTAAGAGTATCTTGAAAAAGAGCTCTATTTGGAAGATTTGTCAATACATCATAGTGTGCCATTATGTTTAGTTTTGTCTCAGTCTCTTTATGTTCACTAATATCAGAATAAATTCCACCAAAAAGTTGCTTTTCTCCCTTGTTTATCACAAACCTATGAGCTTGAAAATATCGTTTTATACCCATTTTATCGGTAAGTTGTTCTTCTGATGTAAATGTACCTCTTTTTATGAGTTCATCATTAGAGATGATGTTTTCACCTCTATTTTGATCCATAACTTCTGATAAGTTTTTCCCAATCAATGTTTCAAAGCCAAAAAAATCGTTAAGGTATTGGTTTGAAAATACAAAATTATCTTCACCATCTTTTATAAAAGCTCCAGCTGGGAGATTTTTCATAAATAGTTCAAACTGTTGTTGAGAGTTTTTAAGAGCAAGCTGAGCCTCTTTAATATCTGTTATATCTGTTAAAAAGCCCACAACTCTTGTCGTTTTTTGATTTTTATCGTTTGAAGATTTTCCTCTAATTAAAACCCATTTTATCTCATCATCTACTACTATTCTGTGTTCAGATGAAAAATTAGGGCTTAGTCCATTTATATGATCTTCTAAAGCTTTTGCAACACTTGATTTATCTTCTGGTAAAATCACATCTATCCAGCTTAAGATACTGTTTTTAATTGGTCTGTTTTTGTAGCCTATAATCTCTTTAAATCGATTTGAGTAGTAAAATTCGTTTTTTGCTATATCAAAATCCCAAAGCCCTTCATTTGAGCCACTTGTTGCAAGTTCATAACGCTCTTTAATACTATTGATAGTTTTTTTAGCATTGTTTTGTTCACCAATATCAGCAATAATTCCAAGTGTAGCTTCGTCATTTTTCCCTATATTTGAGATATAAGTAATAGACTCTATCTTTTGACCAATATCATTTATAAGCTCTATCTCAAATTTAGTTTTATCTGTGTTGGCATTACTTAGAGAGATTAGATGTTTTAAAATTTTGGGTTTTTTAGATCCTGCAAATGTATTAAAAGCACTATTTGTAATAAACTTTGAACTGCTTTTATGTTTGAAAAACATAGGTAGTGGAAAACTCTTCATTAGCGACTCTATCGTGTTGTCATGACCTTTTAAATCTGATTTTCCAAATTTACTAAACATTACATATCTCTCCAAAATTTAAATACTTTTACTCTATATCGACTAATTTTAAAAAAAATAAAATCAAAAGTATCATTTTTGTAAAATCCTTTTTATAAGGGATAAAATGAGCCAAATTAATTTTACACATTTACATTTACATACAGAGTATTCACTGCTTGATGGAGCAAACAAGATAAAAGCACTTGCTAAAAAAGTAAAAGCACTAGGGATGAGTTCAGTTGCGATGACTGACCATGGTAATCTTTTTGGTGCAATTGATTTTTATACAACCATGAGAAAAGAAGGAATTAAGCCAATTATTGGAATGGAAGCTTATATACACAACCAAGATGAGATAGGAGATAAAAGTACAAAACAGAGGTTTCATCTTTGTCTATATGCTAAAAATGACATAGGGTATAAAAACTTGATGTATCTTAGCTCTCAAAGTTATATTAACGGCTTTTACTACTATCCAAGAATTAATAAAAAGATGTTAAAAGAGCATAGTGAGGGGCTTATCTGTTCATCTGCTTGTCTTCAAGGTGAGGTAAATTGGCATCTAAATTTAAATAGTCAAAGAAATAAAAAAAATGGAGCTTTAGGATATGAGAGGGCAAAAGAGGTTGCTTTAGAGTACAAAGAGATTTTTGGTGATGATTTTTATATGGAGATGATGCGACATGGTATAGAAGATCAGCACTATATAGATGAACAAGTTATAAAAATCTCAAAAGAGACAAGTATAAAAATAATCGCCACAAATGATACTCACTATCTAGAACAAAAACATGCAGATGCACATGAAGCTTTTATGTGTATCGCTATGAATAAAGAGTTTGATGACCCAAATAGGCTTCGCCATAGTGTTCATGAGTTTTTTCTTAAAAGTCCGCAACAGATGCAAGAGCTTTTTGCAGATATTCCAGAAGCTATAGAAAATACAAAAGAGATTGTAGATAAGTGCAATTTAGAGATAAAGCTAGGAGATCCAACTCCACCAAATTTTAAATTTGTTAAAGAGTATGCTCAAAAAGAGGGTCTTGATTTTGATAATGATGCAGATTATTTTATATATAAGTGTAAACAGGGGCTAGAAGAGCGACTTAAAATTGTTTCAGAAGATAAACACGATGAGTATAAAGAGCGACTAGATTTTGAGATGGATATCATAAATAGTATGAAATTTCCAGGATATATGCTCATTGTTTGGGATTTTATTCGAGATGCAAAAGAGAAAAAAATTCCAATAGGACCTGGACGAGGTTCAGCCGCTGGGAGCTTGGTGGCATTTTCTTTAAAAATTACAGATATTGACCCTATGAAATATGATCTTCTTTTTGAGAGATTTTTAAATCCTGAGAGAGTTAGTATGCCAGATATTGATATCGATTTTTGTCAAAAAAGGCGAGGAGAGTCGATTGATTATGTGGTGGAAAAATATGGCAGGGAGAATGTTGCACAAGTTATAACATTTGGTAAGCTTTTGGCAAAAGGTGTTATAAGAGATGTTGCTAGAGTTATGGCTATGCCTTATGCCCAGGCGGATGCGATGGCAAAACTTATCCCTGATGAACTTGGTATTGATTTAGAGAGTTCATTTGAAAAAGAGCCAAAGATAAAAGAGCTTATAGATTCTAATGCACAAGCAAAGAGAGTTTGGGATTTTGCCATTGCTTTGGAAGGGTTAAATAGAAACTCAGGGATGCATGCTGCTGGTGTAGTTTTAAGCAATGATGCACTTTGGAATAAAACACCAATTTATAAACCATCAGGTGATGATCAGCCTTATATCACTCAATATTCACTAAAGTATCTTGAAGATGTTGATTTGATAAAGTTTGATTTTTTGGGGCTTAAAACTTTAACTGTTATAGATGATGCTTTAAAATTGATAAAACTTAAATATGATAAAGAGATAAATTTTAATGAAGTTGATTTTGATGATCCTAAAATTTATGAGTTGATTGAGAGTGGTTCAACAATAGGTCTATTTCAGATAGAATCAGATGGTATGCAGTCTCTAAATGAGAGGTTAAAACCTGGTAATTTTGAAGATATAATTGCGGTACTTGCCCTTTATCGACCAGGTCCTATGGAATCTGGGATGCTTGATGATTTTATCGAGAGAAAACACGGTCGTCAACAAATTGTTTATGATTTTCCTGAACTTGAACCTATATTAAAACCAACTTATGGGGTTATTGTGTATCAAGAACAGGTTATGCAGATTGTTCAGACTATTGGTGGGTTTAGTTTGGGTGGGGCTGATGTTGTAAGACGAGCTATGGGTAAAAAGATAAAAGAGGAGATGGATAAATTAAAAGGTGAATTTGCTGATGGTGCGAGTAAAAAAGGTTTTGATAGAGTAAAGTCTGAAAATCTTTTTGATTTAATTGTAAAGTTTGCAGGATATGGTTTTAATAAATCTCACTCAGCAGCATATGCGATGATAACTTTTGAAACTTCTTATCTAAAAGTCTATTATCCAGCTGAGTTTATGGCAGCACTTTTAACCTCAGAAGCTCAAAATATAGATAAAGTTGCAAAGTATGTAGATGAGGTGAAAAGAGTAGGCATTGAACTTGCTCCTCCATCAATCACCTCTAGTCGAATTGAGTTTAGTCCTTCACATGATGGAGATAAAGATTCAATACTCTTTGGTTTTGGTGCGATAAAAGGCATTGGAAGCAAGGCAATTGAGAGTATATTGGAAGCTAGAGATGAGAAGGTATTTGAAGATTTAAGTGACTTTATAGCAAGAGTTGATACTTCAAAAGTCAATAAAAGAGTTATAGAGGCTTTGATAAAATCAGGAGCTATGGATAGTTTTGGCTACTCAAGAAGAGCGATGTGTGATCAAATTGAAAAGATTGTAGAAGTTGGAGCAGAGGCTGCTAGGGCTCAAAAGATGGCTGTTGGCTCTTTATTTGGAGATGATGAAGAGCTTGTTAAAATTGAAGTTAAGATAGATTCTTTGCCAGAGTATGAAAATAAACATATTCTTGAACTTGAAAAAGAGACACTTGGATTTTATGTCTCTGGGCATCCTTTGGATGAGTTTAGAGAAGAGTTAGGGAAGATTAACTATACACTTTCAAGTGAGATTGATACTTTAGCAGATGGCTCTAAAACAATGTTTATCGGAAAAGTTGAAAATATCACCACAAAAATTAGCAAAAAAGGTAATAAATTTGGGATAGTTACTTTGATGGATTTTCACGGAGATATAGAGCTTATGGTTTTTGAAAAAACTTTGGTGCAAATTGCAATGATGGATCAAAATAGACCAATTGCTTTTAAAGTTCAAATCACTAAAGATGACAGAGGGATAAATACAAGAGTCTCTAAAGTTTCAGATTTAGAGGGTGCTAAAAAAGAGAAGTGTGATATAAAAAAAGAGGTTGTAAAAGAGATAATATCTCCAATATTTATAAAGATAGAGATTGATGAAAATGATAATGTTTTAAAAGAGTTGCACAAGCTTGTAAAAGAGTTTCCAGGAAACCGTCCGCTAAAACTCATACTCTCTTCCAAACTTCAAGATGTTGTGATAGAGTCAAATATCTGTGTAAATGAGATGATAGTTGAAAAGTTAGAGAAGATAACGGCTATTAAAGTAGCTGCTTAAAAAAACTTTTTGTCTCCTCATCTATGCGATGAGGTTTACCATCTTTGCATAAAAATACAAGAGTAACATCCATCTCAAATATCAGCTCATCTCCTCTTAATATTTGATGATATAAATTCAAGCTTGTAAATTTGATTTTTTTTACAGTTGTTTTTACTTGAAGTGTGTCTCCTAAAATTGCTGGTTTTACAAAATTTGCATCAATTTTTTTGATTGCAAAGTGGCAATTGTTTATCATTGGTGATTTTCCTTTTGAAAAAAATAGCTCACTTCTTGCCATTTCACAAAAATCTAAATAGTTTGAATGGTACACAATACCGCCCATATCGGTATCTTTATAATATATTCTTATTTTCATATAAATCCTTATTTCTATTTTACCTATCTTGCTTGAAAATAAAATCAAATATGCTAAAATCGAAAAAATTAACCAAATGGAGTAGAAAACTTTGAATAGTTTAATTAAAGCGACATGGACAAATGCCATTTCAAGAAGTTTTGGTAAGTTTGCATCTAAAAAATTTCCATCACTAATTCAACATGGTATAAATAAGATTTATGTAAAAAGTATGGGTGTAGATTTATCTAACTTTCATCCATCAAGTCACTATGCAACACTAAATGAGCTTTTTACAAGAGAGCTTTTATATGAGAGAGCAGTCTCTAAAGACCCTTCAATTATCATCTCTCCTGCTGACTCTTTGATAAGTGAGTTGGGGTGTGTGAAAGATACAGATGCATTGCAGATAAAAGGTTTTAAATACTCTGTAAAAGAGCTTTTGACAAAAAATATCTCTGATGAAAATATAGAAAAAGTAAATAGTGGAAAATTTATAAATTTCTATCTCTCTCCAAAAGATTACCATAGATATCATGTTCCAACTGATATGAGAGTTACAAAAGTTATTCATGTTCCTGGACTTTTGTACCCTGTAAATTTTACTTATTTAAAAAAGATAGACTCTTTGTTTGTAAAAAATGAGAGGGTTGTTTTGGAGTGTTTTGATAATACTGGGAGGCTTTTTTATATGATTTTGGTTGGGGCATTAAATGTTGGTAAGATGACCCTCTCTTTTGAACCAAGTATAGAGACAAATATAGATGCTTCAAAGTTGAATGTTTTTGAGTATGATAATGTATCACTTAAAAAAGGTGATGAACTTGGTATGTTTAAAATGGGTTCAACAGTTGTTATGATATTTGAGAAGGATTTTGTTGAGCTTAAGAGTGAAGCTTTTAAAAAAGTTCGTTTTGGTGAAGAGATTGCGACCAAGTGTTAGAAAGTGGTCGCAAATTAAGCTCTAGTTTTTGTTTTTCTTTGCATCTGCTTTTTTCTTGGCTTTCTCTTTAGCCTTTTTTTCAGCTCTTTTTGTCTTATCTCCTGCTTTTTTCTTATCACTTTTTTTAGTGGTTGATTTTGGTTTAGATGCTTTTTTATCTTTATTCTCTTTTGTTGATTTTGTTTTAGTGCTTGATTTTTGTTTTGTAGAGGTTGACTTTTTTACAGATTTTTTATCTCCATTTTTAATACCTCTTTTTGCATTATTTGCAATCTCTTTACCAATGCCTGGTACATTTTCAAGATCACTTGCATTTTTTATCTTATTTTTCTTTCGATATTTTATGATAGCAGTAGCTTTTTTTTCACCAATACCTTTTATACTCATAAGCTCCTCTTTGGAAGCATTTTGAAAATTCATCGCAAATAGCGATACGCTTGTAAATATAAGTGCTAAAAACAGTTTTTTTAACATTAGTTCTCCTTAAATTAATTTTAAAACTTAAGATTATAGCATAATTAATGTGAAATTTTTGTGTAAAGAGTTATCTGCAAAGAGAAAATCTTTGCAGATATAAATTAGCAAGAGTAAGTTGAAGAGAACTCAAATGCTGTTGGTCTAGCTTCATCAGGCCAAACTTGTCTTTCAAATTGGTAATTTTGATAAGTGTCAAGAAATTCATCACTCATAACAGATTTTAAGAAACAACCATCTGAAATCAAAGCTTCAAGCGACTCTCTTAGTGTGTGAGGCATTTGAGGGATATTTTTCTCTCTAATCTCATCAAGTGTTAATTCAAATAGATCTACATCCATAGGTCCAACTGGAATATCTTTGTTTTTAATACCATCTAAACCTGCAAGAAGAAGCACCGAAAATGCTAAATATGGACAAGCTGTAGAGTCTGGAAATCTAGTTTCAACTCTAGTAGCCATCTCACCAGCTCCATAAGGAATACGACAAGCAGCTGATCTGTTTTGACTTGAGTATGTCAAGATTGAAGGTGCTTCAAAACCTGGGATTAGTCTTTTGTAAGAGTTAGTTGATGGGTTTGTAAAAGCAGCAACTGCATGAGCGTGTTTAAAAATTCCACCAAGATAGTGAATAGCTGTTTGGCTTAGGTTCGCATACTCTCCTTCTTTATAGAATTGATTTTTACCATCTTTCCAGATAGACTGATGCACATGCATACCATTTCCATTATCTCCATAAAGAGGTTTTGGCATAAATGTCGCTGTTTTACCATTTAGGTGTGCAACCATTTTTACTACATATTTGTATTTTTGTACATTATCAGCAGCCTCTACTAGTGTTCCAAACTTTATACCTATTTCACCTTGTGCTTGTGCAACCTCATGGTGACCTAACATAACTGTTAGTCCAACTTCTTCTAGAATTTGCATCATTTCAGCTCTTAAATCTACCATAGAGTCTATCGGCATTACTGGAAAATAACCACCTTTTGTTCTAGGTCTATGCGCTGTGTTCATGTATTCATTATCGTGTCTACTGTCGTTCCATTCACCCTCTTCACTATCAACTCTGTATCCTGATTGATTAACTCCTGTCCAGATTTGAACATCGTCAAAGATAAAAAATTCATTTTCAGGTCCAAAAAAAGCTTCATCACCTATGCCTGTTTCAGTTAAATAAGCCAAAGTTTTTTTAGCGATACTTCTTGGGCATTTTTCATATAATTCATTTTTATAAATGTCAAAAACATCACAAAAAACAACGATAGTAGGATCAGCTGTAAAAGGATCCAAAAAAGCAGTTTCTACCTCAGGCTTTAAAAGCATGTCTGATTTGTTGATAGGTTGCCAAGCTTCTATAGATGAACCATCAAATGGTAAGCCAGCTTCTAGCATACTAGCCTCAACAGCACTCATTCTATAAGATATATGATGCCAAGAACCTTTTATATCTGTAAATCTAAAATCTACAAACTCTACCTCATTGCTCTCACAAAATTTATAGAACTCTTCTACATTATTTACGAATTTTCCCACTTTTTCTCCTTAAAATATTTTGAATTTGAATATTGTATCTAAAGTTAGGAAAAACTTACATGTAGGGGCTGATTAAAAATTAATCATCTCTCTATCTCTATTTTTAAATGTTGCACATTTGTTGTATCCAAATTCAGATGCAAGTGAAGTTATTTGTTTGCTAAAAAGCCCAACTTGTTCGGGTTTATGGGCATCACTTGAAAAAGTAATAGGAATATCTAAATCACTTATAACTTCCATAAGTTGATTTGAAGGATAAGCCTCTTTTACAGGCTTTCTATAGCCTGACATATTTAATTCCACGACTAAATCTGCTTTTTTTATAGCTTTTAATGCATTTTTTGCAATTAATCTAACATCTTTTTTTGGTAAAAAATTAAAAACTTTTATGAGGTCTAGATGTCCAACTATATCAAAAAGTCCACTTTTTGCCATAGATTCAATTGCATAAAAATACTCTTGCCAGATTTTATCGATATCTTTATGCTCATAATCTCCAATAAATTCAGGATTATCAAAGCCCCATTTGTTTACAAAGTGAACAGAACCTATAAGATAATCAACATCTGCTTTTAAAATTTTTTCATCCATGAAACCTTCAAGGAAATCAACCTCGTATGCTAATAAAATATCAATGTCATTTTTGTATTTTTCTTTTAATGTTAATATAGAATTTTCGTATTTGTCCATTTGTGAAAATTGCATCCTATGTTTTTGGTCATAATCCATAGGAGCATGGTCACTAAAACCAAAATACTTTGTACCATTTTGTATGGCTTTTTTAACATACTCTTCGCTCTCACCTTCAGCATGATTACATAGAGTTGTGTGGTTGTGTAAATCTACTATCATTTTATAAACCTTAAAACATTTTTGATTTCTGTCGATATAGCATTATATAGTAAATTTTCTACAAGGGAGATATGTAAATGACACAAGAAGAGCTAGATGCATTGATGGATGGTGGGTTAGATGAGGAGCTTGAAACTTTGGAAGAAGAGACTTTGCCAGAAGAGGAAGTGAAAAATGAAGATCTAGAAGAAAAAGATGCTATAACTGAAGAGAATTATAGAGTAGAATCTTCTAGTAGTTGGCCTCCACCACCACCAACGGATGATCATAAAGTGGTAAATCAACTTGATGATGTGACAAAAGATTCCGAAGAGAAAGCTGGTGAGATTTTTGATAAGCTTGAAGAGATTAATGAGTTTGTTGCAGATATAGAAGAGGGTGGTGGTGGAGTTATTTCAACATTAGAAAAAAATATCGAAATGCTAGAGAAGCTTACGATAAAATTTCCAAATATAGAAACTTTTTCCACATCTTTAAATGAAAACAAAGAAGCACATCAAAAACTAAACCTAATAGTAGAAAAATCTCAAAACAGTGCAGATGAAGTTATGATGATAATGGATATCATGCAGTATCAAGATATACACAGACAAAAAATAGAGCGAGTTATCAATGTCATGAGAGCTCTTTCAATGTATATGAGCTCACTTTTTGAATCAGATGTAGATGATGAGAGTAGGGTTGGTTCAGCTGTTCATATCACAGGTGATAAAGATACTAATGATTTAGTTGATAATGACAATATAGAAGCACTTTTGGAGAGTTTTGCGAAAAAGTAGAGATAAGTTATAGTTTTCTTATTTGCAGTATATAAATAAACTATAAAAGCTTGTTGTATATTCTTAGAAAGCTTTTAATGGATTATTATTGAAGATAGAGTTCCACTAACATTTTAGATGTTATTATGAAAAGTAAAATTTAAAAGTTATAAAGGTATTGAACTATTAAAAAGTTCAAAATATTTCTATTGCAACTCTATATCTTTTTTAAAAAGTTACCCAAAAATTTGAAGTAATGTATTTTTTCTCATTATTCTAGCTTCTATTTTTAAAAGTTCGAAAAAGAAAGGGCCTAAGAGCAACCTAAAACTATTGCTACATTCAATTCACCATATAGTGAGGTCAGCGTTAACGCTATTCTAAATTGATATTTAATTATACTATATATGAAATTAATTTATGACAAGTGTAACAAGACTAGGAGAGAAATATATCGTTTGTTTGCTATAGCTTTGATACTTGTTTATAATATCAAGTTTTTTGCTCAAAATATTTAGCCGTCAAGGACGACATATTTCTCAAGACAGTTGTTAATGATAGATTCCTTATAAAATTATTATTTAAATTTTTACTACAGCTAATATACTTGATATTGGAATTTCTACATAAAATTTTTTTATTTTAAAGTTTATTTAAGCAGAATTTAACAGCTAAAGCTATATAATTTTTTAATTAAGAATATTAATTAATTAAATTAACATTTTTTTTATTATTAAGAAGTAAGAAATTATTTACGAGGAAAAACTATGAAAAAAATAGCATTAATATTATTTGTGTTGACAATGCAGTTATTTGCTTTAATTAAAATAGATAATGTAGAAGTCAATAGGGATAATGGTTATCATATTATGAATATATTTGGTAATTTTAGTACAAGCTATCAAATTTTTCTTGATACAGATAATAATAAAAATACAGGCTTTACAGGTTTAAAGCAAGGTAATAAGATTATTGGCGCTGATTATAGAATATTTAATCAAAAAGTATATGAGTATATTGGTAATGGCAGTGAATGGAAAAATGGATGGACTAGATTAAGTAATTTATCATCAAAAGATTACTTAATAGGAAGTAGTTTGATTACTGTCAAATTAGATATAGAAAGATTTGTCATAGGAGATAAATTTAAATATCGTGTTATTGCTTTAAATGGAGATTGGTATGATGGTGTGTATCCTAACAATGGTATGATGGTGTTTAGTGGAGAAGATGATTATTCTAAAATATATCAAAATGGAACAGAACTTACTATATACGAGAGTTATGATTTTCAAAATATTGGTATAACAAGGAATATTGCAGGATCTAATATAGATTTAATTAATACATTTGTAAATAATATGGGCTTTTTTATAGATAATGAAAACCTTGATATAAACTATACAATTGTCGTAAAAAATGGTGGTTTCGATGTTAATTATGAGATAAATAATATGAGCAATGATAGTAAAAACCTACCTATACTTCAGATACCTGGTATACTATTTGGAAATAGAGAAGTATTAAATATTTTAAATCCTCATACAAATCACTATCTACAAGAAAGAAACATTACTATAGAGAAATATTATTTACAAGAGGGTCCAGAAGGTAAGTTAGCACATGCTGAAGATATTTTTTCAGTAGGAAATGTTGTAAGAACTGTAGAAAACAAAACATATGAGTTACACTTTCCATATGGTAATCAGTTTGTATACTCTCCTGTGATTTTATCTACAAACAATGATTTTGCAGTTGGTAGTTCTCTAAATTTGGATTATATGCAAAAGAAGTTTAGAAAAATCGAACCGTATATGAGTATTATCAAAGAGAGTGGTAATAATTATATTATGAATATATTTGGTAATTTTAGTACAGGCTATCAAATTTTTCTTGATGTAGATAATAACAAAAATACAGGCTTTATAGGTTTAAAGCAAGGTAAGGAGATTATTGGTGCTGATTATAAAATATTTAATCAAAAAGTATATAAGTATATTGGTAATGGCAGTGAATGGAAAAATGGATGGACTAGATTAAGTAATTTATCATCAAAAGATTACTTAATAGGAAGTAGTTTGATTACTGTTAAATTAGATATGGAAAGATTTGCTATAGGAGATAAATTTAAATATCGTGTTATTGCTTTAAATGGAGATTGGTATGATACGGCTTATCCTAAAAATGGTATGGTAATCTTTGGCAATGAAGAGAGTATTAAAAAAAATTCAGATAATTCAATTGCTTCAATTAGGATAGATAATGTAAGTGTTAGTAGTAATAATAGTTGGACATATAGATATAATCTCAATAAGAGCAAAATTGAAGCAAATACTAACATTAAGCTTACGATACCTGTTCGTTTTTCAGATGGAGGAGTGGATGAAGAAAATTGGATATATACACTCTATCCGTATAAAGAGTTTTTTAATGATATTCATGCTCCTGATAAATATATTAAAAATCAAAAAGACTTACGACCTATTCAAGCAATAGTTTTTAGTTATCCATATTTTTATAGTAGTGTTTTTGATAGTAGAAATTGGGTGGATGCACCTGTATTTAAAGATAAAGATATAGGTGTATTTTCCTCACAAAAAATGCTTAATTTGATTAAGGTTCTTTTAAAAAATAGAGGCTACGCACGGTCAATGATTTGGAATTTTACAGGAACTTATTCTGCTTATACTAATACCAATAATTGTCCAAATGCGGAGGGTAGTTATCAAGGGTGTATGTATAATCAGCTTCCATTTCAATTTGTTCCATCAAATGAGGAGCTTCAAAATATAGATATTGGAAATTTTGAAGAAATTGAAATGGGTTATGATTGGGGTATTTCTGGAAATATCCCTGTAAATAGTGATAATGACCCAATAGATTTTGAAGAATGGCGACCATATGATATTGTAAAATTTGATTTTAATAGCACTGAACATTTAGAATATGCTAGGCATTATCTTGAAAAAGCTAAGAGTTTACAAGCACCTTTTGCACCAAAATTTATTCGTCTGGATGCCTTTAATAGAATGGATTTGGATGGACGGCTTGCATGGCTTCAAGAGTTAAAAAATGAGATGAATACTACAACTTTTGCTGTTGAGTCATCTATAGACTATATGCATGCAAGGGTATCTTCTATCTTGCAACCAGATAGTATGAAGATATGGCTAGGTGATGGTAAAGGGTATGTTGGCACTAAAGAAGAACATACTCTAACTAAGCGAGATATATTAGGAGATTATCTAAATCCAGGAGCTGAGACGCTTGTATGGCTACAATCATCTGTAACAGAGCATAGGGAAGTTAATGGTAATTTTGATGAGAGATGTAGTTATATAAAAGCGCTTGTATTAAAAGAGTATACACCACTTGTTGAGTATAAAGATTATCAATTATATGATTGGAATGATTTTCGTACTCGCTTGAAAAGTAGTGGAATTATTGATATTAATTCAAGTGATTGTTTATTAGTCTCTTCAAAGGTAAAAACCTCCGCCTTTAGGTGGACAGATTCATCTCCAATTGCTAGTAAATGATATAATGTATTTCAAAAAGAGGGGATATGAAATACAGATAAGGGAGCCATACAGTATATAAAATAGAGTATCACTTTGTATTTGTAACAAAGTACAGATATAAAGTACTGAGAGGTGATGTAGGATTAAAAGTAAGAGAGTTAATAAGACAGACATGTGAGACATTTGAGATAGAGATAATAAAAGGGGCAGTAAGTAAAGATCATGTACATCTTTTAGTGTCAGCACCACCAAATTTAGCACCGAGTGAGATAATGCGAAGAATCAAAGGACGAAGTACGAATAAGTTGTTTGAGGCATTTCCAGAATTAAAGAAAAGATATTGGGGAGGACATTTTTGGGCAAGAGGGTATTTTTGTGTTACAGCAGGGGCAGTAACAAAAGAGATGATAGAGAAATATATTGAACATCATTTTGAACCAAAAATTGATGATAGTTTTCAAGTGGATTAATGGCACGGGTTGTTAACCCGTATTCGCTTTTTAAAGCGTTATACCGTAGAGCATTAAAAGGAAAATCAGCGATACGAATACTAAATAAATATAGGAATTTGAAACAAAAGATATATTGGGGAAATCATTTCTGGGCAAAAGGTTATTGTGTTGATACAGTAGAACTTGATAGTGAGATGATATGGAAGTATGTAAAGCATCAATATAGAAAAGAGAAGAGGGCTGAAGAGCAAAGTTTGTTCTAAAAGATAAGAAAGGTTGCAATTTATCCCTTCCCCTTTTAGGGGAAAAGAGCATAGTATCTCCTTCAAGGGGTTTTCAATACCTGCCTCTCTGGGGTAGGATTTTTATTATGTCAAAGATGTTGCTTTTTTAGAAGATTTTAATCGAATGAGAACCTCACAAATCCCAACTGTCACTTCTTTACTTAGGAGTTTGGCTATCAATATTTTAAATTTTAATAAAATTGATAACAAAACTCAATCTAGAAAACTCTTTGCTTGGGGTGTTATTGACTTGTTTTCTTTAAAGGGAATTTAGTTTTGCATTACCGTGATGGTGTGTTGTTCCAGTGGAAGAGAGTAAGGATTGTACAATAAACTGTGTAAATTTATCTTCTGTTTCTAAATCACTATAGATATTGTGTTAATGATAACGATTATGGTAACAATGAGTGGATTTATAGGGTATATAGAGCGATAGGTGATTTTGCACAAAGATACAAAAAGGAACTTGTAGAATATTTAAGTGTAAAAAAGGGTAGATTACCATCTTATACAACAGTGCGAAGAGTATTGATAGGAATAGAACATGAGAAGTTTGGGAGGATTTTTCAAGAAAGGATGAGTTGTTATATAAAAGAGGAAGATAAAAAATTAGCTCACTTGGTTTCATTTTTTAGTAGTGATTCAAAAGAGATATTAATGGATACAAAAAGCAATAAGATACCTCAGGTTCAAGAGATGTACTAAATAGATAATGGCTTATTTTTTTAAGATAATTTACTTTTTATATCTAGAAGTTGTTTTTTAAAGCTGTCTATTTTTTCATCACTTTCTTGTTTCTCTAGTTGTATCTGTTCATACTGTTTTTGAAGTTTTTCTTTTAGAGCAGA
>JAMOMC010000012.1 GCA_027068765.1 Campylobacterales bacterium | reverse complement strand
TTCTTTTTAAAATGGTGGCTTTTTTTTATCTTTTTAGTCTCACCTATCTTCATATGCAACTTTTTAATTTTATGAACTTTTGCACTTAGAGCATTTGATTTTGTACAAAAATGTAAAATATAATCAACTATCAACCCCACATCTTTATCTGCTTTGATCTCAAAATCAAATTCCAAAGATTCACCCATAAGAACTTCTTCTTTTAAAAGTTTAAAATTTTTCACTTTTATCGCTGGTTCTATAGGAAATCCTAAAAATATCATCGTGTCTTTATCTCCATTTTTAACCAAAGTTCGTAGAGAGTGAGATATGATAAAATCCATCTCTTTTTTATCCTGTTTACCTGAACTTTTCCATCTTTTTAAAGTTTCTAACACTAAAGAGGCATCTAACTTTGAGATGTCATTTAGATGATTTGCAACCGATCTTGTTACAAACCTTGTCTTATCAAAATAGAGATTTTCCAATAGCTCCAAACCAACACGATAATCAATATCTACCTTCTTTCCCCAAGGAAGTTTAGGACGAATTCCCTCAGATGCTAACCTTCTTTGATGATAATTATCTGATAAAGAGCAAACTTTGAGTGATTTCAGAGTCTCTTTTGGAAAATTATTGATAAAGAAACGGATAGCAAACTCAACAGAAAATCGTTTAGTAATTTGACAAAGGGCATCTAGTGAAAAATCAATATGCTCTTTTGTGCATCCGTGTAAAGCTACAAACTCAGCATAAGGAGCATATATAAAATCACCAAAATCATCATCTTGTTTTTCATTGTCAAGCTCTGGAGGAAGGGCTTTTAGAAGTATTGTTGTTGCTTTTTTAAAATCATCTGGAAGATGTTTTGTTAATGTATCTCGTATGTGGTCTATCCGTTCTTTGAGCTCTAGTTTTGGAAATTTTTCTACAACCTCTTTTTCAAACAGCTCTTTTGGAAATGAGCTGTAGACTTGCTCTATTTCACAAGCTATAAGATTTACTTTTTTAGGATTGAAAAGTTCATCTTTTAGTGAAAATTTTTCTTTCATTTAAACTCTTTAGTTTTTCTTTTTATTGTATCTAATATTTGCTATCAAGAAATATCATGAATCCATTTTCATTGCCCTTTATTTAAACCTAGCTCTATTTGTAAATTTATTTTGAAATTTTATCAACTCTTCAAATGGTTTTAAAAAAGATTTAAGTTCAATATCTGAAATATTTTCTATCTCTTGAGTGTTTAAAATCTCCAATACTGACAAAGTTGATTCTATAGTGGAGAGGGCATTAACAAATGGTTGTCTTTTAAAATTGTATGCAGAAACTTTGGTATGGGTAAATGAAATTTTTGGCAAATTATAAAGATTTGTGCTTTTACGAAGCATAGGCTTTGAACAATCCCAAGTTGCATCTATGATAAAAACTACAAGTTGTTTTCCTTTTAACTCTAGCTTTTCGTCATTTATACAGATGCTTTTATTAGATGGATATAGTACAACCGAAAAAAAGTTTGGATTATTTATAAAGTCATTAACCTTTTTATGATTTGAAAAATCTATACCTACAAAAAGTTCTGAATTTTTCAGTGACATATGAGTTAATCGTCCAGTGTTATTTTTGGTTTTTCTAAACTCTTTTGGATGCATAAGAGTGATAAATTTTGTTTTTGTTGTGATTGGTTTGATTAAGATACATAAACAAGAATTTTTAGGTCGATTACACTTATAACACATTTTACGATAATTCATAGGGTATTTTAAAGTAAATATAATAAAATATCCCTATGAATATATCAAAAAGCTTACTAACCAACATCATAGCCCTCATAATCATAGCCCTCTCATTTGCAATACCTGAAAATCTCTCTAGTATTTTTTTATATATTGGTCTTTTTGCACTCTCTGGTGCTTTGACAAACTATATCGCAATTCATATGCTCTTTGAAAAAGTACCATTTTTTTATGGTTCAGGAGTTATTGAACTGAAATTTGAAGAGTTTAAAAAAGCTATTAAAGAGATGATTATGGGGCAGTTTTTTACTCATGAGCAGTTAAATAATTTTTTTACTAAAGAGGAGAAAAAACTAGACCTTGCACCACTTGTTCAAAGTGCAGATTTTTCTCCTGCATTTGATGCACTTACAAAGACAGTTATGGAGTCACAGTTTGGCAACATGCTTGGTATGTTTGGAGGTGAAGGAGCATTAGAAAACCTAAGAGAGCCTTTTAGTAAAAAGCTAAAATCAGCCGTCACAAAAATTGTAAGTAGCGATACATTCAAAGCACAGCTAGATTATCATCTAAAAAACTCCTCTTTGAGTGGTGATTTGATAGACTCTATAGAAAAAATTGTAGCCAAAAGATTGGACGAACTATCTCCTAAAATGGTCAAAGAGATGATGAAGAATCTTATGCATGAGCATCTTGGCTGGCTTGTTGTTTGGGGTGGTGTTTTTGGTGGAATTATAGGGTTGGTAAGTTCATTTTTATTGTGATATTTCAAAATGAAATGTTTTTTCAAATATCAGAGATTTTTATGTATAATCTAGCAAAGGATAGAAATTGAAACCAAAAGGAATCGAACTTTTTGCTGGTGCTGGGGGATTGGCTCTTGGGCTTGAAAAAGCTGGCATAAATCATATCTTGCTAAATGAGATTGACAAACATGCATCTGCAAGTCTACAGACAAATAGACCAAATTGGAATATTCTCTGTGAAGATATTAAAAACATCGATTTTAAACCTTACAAAGGTGTAGATTTATTAACTGGTGGTTTTCCTTGTCAAGCATTCTCTTATGCAGGTAAAAAACTAGGGTTTGAGGATACTAGAGGTACTTTGTTTTTTGATTTTGCAAGAGCTTTAAAAGAGAGTGAAGCAAAAGTTTTTTTAGCAGAAAATGTCCGTGGACTTTTAAGTCATGAGGGAGGAAAAACCTTACAAAGTATGATAGATGTGCTTGAAGAGTTAGGTTATCATATATTTGAGCCAAAAGTTTTAAAAGCCATATATCATAAAGTACCGCAAAAAAGAGAGAGGCTTTTTATCATAGGGGTAAAAAAAGAGTATAAAAACAAAGCAAAACTAATTTGGCCCAAACCACTTAAAAATATCTATACACTAAAAGATGCTCTCAAAAAAGGAGAGCTATATGATAGTGATGTCAAGCCATCCATTGGACAAAAATATCCTCAAAAGAAAAAAGAGGTTTTAAAACTCATACCTCCCGGTGGATACTGGAAAGATTTACCTCTTTATCTTCAAAAAGAGTATATGAAAAAGAGTTTTTATCTAGGTGGCGGAAAAACGGGAATTGCAAGACGAATAAGCTGGAATGAGCCATGTTTGACTCTAACTTGTTCTCCTGCACAAAATCAAACCGAACGATGTCATCCAGAAGAGACTAGACCATTTGAAGTACGAGAATATGCAAGAATTCAAACTTTCCCAGATGAGTGGAAATTTGAAGGCTCAATGAATCAACAATACAGACAAATAGGCAATGCTGTACCTGTTAATTTAGCTTATGCAGTTGGGAAGTCTGTGGTAAATTTACTAAAAAGCATCCATCATGCCTAGATACAATCTTAACTTTATAAATGATGAGGATTTATTTAATCATGTTAAAAATACAGTAGAAAAATATCGTTTCAAAATTGATTTAAAAAAATTTAATAAAAACCTTATTGACCCTATAAAACTAACATTTGATTCTAAAGTATATAGCAAAAACCTTGAAGATATAATCGAAAATGAGATTATAAGGCAGATGGATAAGTCAAATACAAATCATATAGGATATTTTCACCAAAACATATTTCGTTATTTTGATGGAGATTGGGAGGTTCCTGAGTTTGGATTTGATCTTATCAATAAAAAAGAGAAGATATTTGTAGAGATGAAAAATAAACACAATACAATGAACTCATCATCTGCTCAAAAAACATACATCACAATGCAAAACGAAATTTTAAAAGGTGCTGATATAACTTGTATGCTTGTTGAGATTATTGCCAAAAAATCTCAAAATGAACCTTGGAAAATTAGTATAAATGGACAACAATTTAACCATAATAATATACGAAGAGTTTCAATAGACAAATTTTATAAATTAGTAACTAAAGAACCTTATGCATTTAGAAAATTGTGTGAAGCTTTACCAAAAGTTCTAAATGATGTCATTGATAATCAAAAAATTGACACTATTGAAAATAGTGTTTTTCAAGAACTTAAAAAAATTGCACC
>JAMOMC010000011.1 GCA_027068765.1 Campylobacterales bacterium | reverse complement strand
TATATTCTGTGTCATTGCAGATGGCAGAAGACGCAACTAATTTATTTAGTTGCAAATTTAACAAAGGAGCTTTACATGGGAAAAGGCGGAACACCACCTAATTGTCCAAGTACAACAGGAAATCCTTCTGGTGGCGGTAGAGGAAATAATCCTCCAAGTAAATAACTTTACATGCCTAGGTTTTAAAAATCTAGGCATACTTACAAATTTTTTGCTATAATTATCAAAGATAAAAGCACTTGGAGATAATCATGCAAACATTAACAATAAAAGTTAAAGATGATTTTATGACAGAGTTTATGAAAATGATTGATACAGTAAAAGATAATGTTATAGTTCAAAGTGATAAAAATTTAGAACATGACCCATGTTTTTATGAGAGACAAAAAGAACTTCAAAAAATTAGAAATGATATTAAAAGTAAAAAATCCGAAACAACTAGTTTTGAAGAGTTTAAAATTGAAATGGATAATTTAGAAAAAAAACTTGAAGAAAAATATGCAAATTGAACTTGATGATAAATTTAAAAAAAATTTCTAAAATATTTTTGAGCATATTGCCAAAGATAAGATTACAGCTTCAAGAAGATTTAAAAGAGAACTTTTTAAAAAAATTGATGAGATAGTAAATTTTTCGCATAAGTATAGAAAATCATATTATTTTGATGATAAGAATATTAGAGATATGACTTTCAAAGGCTATACAATAGTTTATGAAATTTTAACAGATGAGAAAATTATTATAATATTAGATATTTTTAACCAGAACAAGCGTTAGGTCGGATAGCTAAAACTTTGCGAGATTTAAGGGCAATCCACCATTTAAGGAAATAGTCATCATAGATTTTATCAAATGGATTTGCTTCTGCTCTTATTTTAATATGTTTTACAAGTGGAATACTTGTAAGTACAAAAACAGATTTATCTCCAGCATTTAAAGTTTCGATTTTGTAGTTTTGAAAAGGTTTAAAGAAAGTCATGGAGGTATCATTGAATCTTAACTTTTTGATGTTAAAATAAGTTCAGATATAACAAATTTTTGTATAAAATATCTCCTATCCAGTATATCCAAAAGTTCAAGATGTTATTAGATTGTGAAAATTTGGTTTTTAATTTTAATTTACCACTAAAGCCAATCATATAAACTTTTAAAAATTGGGCATATTTTAGATATAACGGTTCATACTTTGAAGAAAGGATTTTATATGCAAACACTAACTATAAAAGTTCAAGACAATTTTATACAAGATTTTCTAACTATTATTGAACATTACAAAGATAAAGTACATATTGCACAGGACAAATTTAGTGCAAGTGAAAAATTCAAAAATAAACTTATATAAAGGAGTAACTCTATGCCACACTTTATAATAGATTGTTCAGAAGGTATTTTAAAATCACATTCCAAAGAGGAGATAGTAAAACAAGTCCATATATCAGCTACTTCTACAAAATTATTTTATAAAAATGATGTAAAAGTAAGAATAAATATTTTTAAAACATACTCTACAGGAGATAAAAAAGAAGATTTTATTCATGTATTTGCACATATTATGGAAGGTAGAACCATTGAACAAAAAGCAAATTTATCAAAAACGATAGTTAAAGATTTGAGCCTAATGTTTCCATCGCTTCCAAATATAGGAACTAATGTAGTCGAATTTGAGAGAGCAACTTATTTCAATAAAAATATGCTTAATCCAAATTATAAATTTTCAATGCCATAAAATTCAATCTTTAGCTTCTACAAATATGTTAAAAGCTAGAATAAAATAATAGATAAATGAGGTAGTGCTAAATTTCATAATAATTTATAGAAAATCGTACAATAGAATTATCAAAAATTAAACTTCATCTCTTTTTTAAGATTTTGAGTTTATATTTTTATGCTATGATCCAAATAAAATATAAAACACAAAGGCTCAAAGGCTACTAATGGGTGAAGCTATTTTAAACAATAATTTTTCAAATATTCAAATGGAACTCTTGAAGCTTTATGCAACCAATATTTCAGATAGTGAACTCAAAGAGATTAAACAAAAACTTGCTGAGTTTTTTGCTCAAAAAACAGTTAGTGAAGCTGATAAACTTTGGGATAAAAAACAGATGGATGATGCTCTTATGACCAAATGGCTTAATGACTAAAAAGTTAGCCGTTGTATTAGATACAGGAAAAGCTATAATGGATACTTTAAGTGAGTATCTTAAAAATCCACTTGAAAATGAGTATAGATGCATCGAAGATGAGAGGAATTTTGATAGAGCTTCAAGAGCTAGGATGCTCTTTAATCATCACAACAGGAGGCACAGGACCATCCCCAAGAGATGTTACCAGGTTTTGGTGAGCTTATGCGAAAGGAGAGTTTAAAATATGTACCAACTGCCATACTATATCGCCAAAGTGCAGGAATCAGAGAAAAATCTCTTATCATAAATCTCCCTGGCAAACCAAAATCTATAAGAGAGTGTTTAGATGTAGTTTTCCCTGTTGTTCTTTACTGGATAGATCTTATTGGTGGGGCTTATTTGGAGTGTTATGAAGGCTTTTAGACCTAAATGATATTTAAAGAAGTAACAAAATTTTATAAAAATTATCTAGATATTACAGTTTGAGATTTAGTATATTCCAAAAGCTTTTTGGCTTTTGGAATTTTATAAAAAAATTACTACTGTAACAGTCTCATTACATTTTGTTGAGCAGAGTTTGCTTGACTCATAGCATATACACCAGATTGAGCTAGTATATTATGTTTTTGAAGATTAGCACTTTCAGCTGCAAAATCAACATCTCTAATTGTAGACTCAGCCGCTGTAACATTTACTTGTGTTACAGAGATATTTCTAACCGTTGACTCTAATTGATTTTGAGTCGAACCAATTTGTGATCTAATTGTATCAATGTTTTTTAATGCAGCATCAGTTGTTTTGATAGCTTTTTGTGCACCATCTCTAGTCGTAACATCGACAGAATTTAGAGCATTACCTGTACTTGCAGTTGTTGCTGTAAAACCAGCAACAGCAGTAGTAGTAATTGCTTTTTCACTCTCTAAAGTAATCTCTCCACCCGTTGTTGCATTTGCAAGACCTGTAACGGCAGAACTATCTGTACCAGCGATTGTGATATCACTACCATCGTTTGACTTTAATACCATTTGACCAGCATCATTTGATGCAGTAACACCTGTTTGGTTTGAAATAGAGTTAATAGCATTCATTAATGCATTGTCACTATCATTAGCAGAAACATTTACCGCACCTATATCAATACCATTGATAGTAGTTCCAGCTGCAAGTGTACCACCAACAACTGTTCCTTGTGTTACCTCAGTTTTAGCACTTGCTTCAACCCCAGTTTTATTAGAAATTGCATTAATCTCTTTTGCGATTGCCCATGCTGAACCTGCACTATGTGCTACAGTATTTGCTCCTGATGCACTATCAGCAGAACTTGCAGCAGCTGCAGTACCATTAATATTTGCAGTTACAGCAGTTGCACCACCTGTTACTGCACCACCTGTAGTACTAGCAAAAGCACCAATTGCATTTGTAGATGCATTTGCGATATCTATACCTACAACTTCATTTGCATAAGCACCGATTTGAAACTCTTTGTCTGTAAAAGTACCATCAAGAAGTTTTTGACCATTAAAAGAAGTTGTATCAGCGATATTTTGAGCCTCTTCTAAAAGTTTATTGATATCTCTTTGGATAGCTTGACGAGAATCTCCATTTTGACCATCAGATGCCGCTTGGATAGCTTTAGTTCTTACAGTATTGATGATATTTGTATACTCTTCTAAAGCACCATCAGCAGTTTGAGCTACATTGATACCGTCATTTGCATTTCTAATAGCTTGACCTAGACCCTCTGCTTGAGAGTTAAGTTGATTTGCAATTGCAAGACCAGATGCATCATCCGCTGCATTATTAATTCTAAGTCCTGAGCTTAAAGCTTGAAGTGACTTGTCTAAACCTCTATTGTTGTTAACCGAGTTCATGTGTGCATTCATTGCTGCCACATTAGTATTGATTTGAAAACCCATTGTAAATCCTTTTGTTATATTTTTTTAAAGATAGCATCCTTGCCTCTTACAAAACTAAATCGTACAAAAGTAAAGAAACTTAACCCTTTTTAGAAAAAAATATGTCTTTATTTTATTATTTGAAGAGGTTATATTTTTTATATAGTATTTTTAACTTTTTATGAAACTTAGAGTTTAAATCAAATATTTTTAATTTTTTATCTGCAAACTCATGTGTATAATTTTATTTTAGCTTTACAACTAAATCAAATTTGGTATAATGTCTTTTTTAAAACACAATATTAATTATGGAAAACAATTTGAAAAATTTAATTATCGTTGAGTCACCAACAAAAGCTAGAACAATTGAGAACTTTTTAGGTAAAGAGTACACAGTCATTGCTTCTAAAGGACATATCAGGGATTTGCCAAAGAGTTCTTTTGGGATAAAAGTCGAAGAGCAAATCTTCATACCAGAGTATAGGGTATCAAGAGATCACTCTAAGATAGTTAAAGAGATTAAGGATTTAGCTAAAAAAAGCGATCGTGTCTTTATCGCAACGGATGAGGATAGAGAAGGGGAGGCTATTGGTTATCATATAGCTATGGCTATTGGTGAGGATCCTGCTGAAATTCCTCGGATAGTTTTTCATGAGATTACTAAAAAGGCTATTGATTACTCTTTGGAAAATCCAAGAAATATAGATTTAGATAGCGTAAATGCACAGCAGGCCAGACGACTTTTAGATAGAATTGTTGGTTATCGTTTATCTCCTTTAATCGCTTCAAAAATTCAAAAAGGGCTTAGTGCTGGTCGTGTTCAGAGTTCGTCTTTGAAGATTGTAGTTGATCGTGAGAGGGAGATAAAAGCTTTTATTCCTGTTGAGTATTGGTCATTGGATGCACTTTTTGAAAAGAGTATTGAATCTATCATGGTAGAGTTTGAGGGTGAAAAGATAGATAAGATGACCATAAGTGCTGGAGATAGAGCAAAATATGCAAAAGAGAAAATTGACAAAGAGAGTTTTGTTGTTGGGGCATTAGAGAAAAAACAGAGAAAGACATCTACAAATCCTCCGTTTATGACCTCTACTCTTCAACAGACTGCATCTTCTGTTATAGGGTTTGGTCCTAGAAAAACGATGATGGTTGCTCAAACACTTTATGAAGGTGTTAAAACTGACAAAGGTGTAACAGGAGTTATAACCTATATGAGAACAGATAGTTTAAATGTAGCCGCTGAAGCGATAGAGAGTGCGAGAGAGCATATACTTAGCTCATTTGGAGATAAGTATCTTCCTTCAAAAGCAAAATATTATAAATCAAAATCAAAAGGAGCTCAAGAGGCTCATGAGGCTATTCGTCCGACTATCATCTCTTTTACTCCTCAGATTGCAAAGGGGTTTTTAAAACCTGATGATTTAAAACTTTATACTCTTATCTATAATCGTTTTGTAGCATCTCAGATGACAGATGCACTTTTTGAATCACAATCTATCATCTTTGAGAGTAAAAGCTCTAAGTTTAAAGCGAGTGGGAGAAAGTTGATTTTTGATGGTTTTTATAGAGTTTTTGGAGCGAGTGATAAAGATAAACTTCTTCCAACTTTAGAGAAAAATCAAAAAGTAGAGTTAAGTGAATTAAAGGCAAATCAGCATTTTACTGAGCCTCCTTCTCGTTACTCTGAAGCTAGTTTGATTAAGAAGATGGAGTCTTTGGAGATTGGTCGTCCTTCTACTTATGCTCCAACTATTTCGCTTTTAACTTCAAGAGCTTATATTGAGATTGAAAAAAAGCAGTTAATTCCTAGTGAGAATGCTTTTAAGGTGACTGAACTTTTAGAGAAGCATTTTGCAAATATCGTAGATAGTAACTTTACTTCAGGCTTAGAAGAGTCTCTTGATGAGATAGCAGAGGGTAAAAAAGATTGGCAGAAAGTTCTTTGGGATTTTTATGATCCATTTATAAAAGAGGTTGATGATGGCAAGAAAAATATCAAAAGCCAAAAAATAGCAATTCCAACAGGTGAAAAGTGCCCAAAATGTAGTGAAGAGCTTTTAAAAAGAAAAGGACGATATGGAGAGTTTATCGCATGTAGTGGTTTTCCAAAGTGTAAATATACTCAAAACATAGATGGCGAAGGAAATATGGTGGATAAAAAAGTTCCTGAGGTATTACCTGATGTCTCTTGCCCTGAGTGTGGTGGAGGAATTGTGGAGAGAAAATCACGAAGAGGGAAGTTTTATGGATGTGCAAATTATCCAAAGTGTAAATTTATCTCTACATATGAGCCAACAGTTAAAAAGTGTGAAGCTGATGGTTGTGGTTATGTTATGGCTAAGAGATTGCTTAGAAAAAAAGATATATTTGAGTGTATAAAGTGTAAAAATAGGGTAGATGCATAGATGGTGTTTTTGTGTGCGATTAGCAATATTTCAAGTGGAAGTTGCTCTGAGGATTGCTCTTTTTGTACACAGAGTGCTAGATTTGCCGCTAAGATAGAGAAGTATAAATATAAAGAGATTTCCAAGATTGTAGATGAAGCAAAAAAAGCAAAAGAAAATAGAGCAGTTGGTTTTTGTTTAGTAACATCTGGAAAAGGGATGAGTGATGAGAAGCTAGAGTATGTTTCAAAAGTTGCAAGTGCTGTTAAAAAAGCAGTCCCTTCTCTAAATATCATAGCTTGTAATGGCATAGCAACGATAGAAGAGTTAAAAGAGTTAAAAAAGCACGGAGTTGGAAGTTATAATCATAATTTAGAAACGAGTGAAAATTATTATAAAAGTGTTTGCTTAACTCACGATTGGAGTGAGAGATATCAAACTTGTATAAATGTTAAAGATGCAGGTTTAAAACTCTGCTCTGGTGGTATATTTGGAATGGGTGAGAGTTTGCAAGATAGAGAGTCACTTGTCTCATCTTTAGTCACATTAAACCCACAAACAGTAGCAATAAACTTTTTTCATCCAAATGTAGCACTTCCTATAAAAATAAATCCTTTAAATGTAGATGAAGCTTTATCGATTATAACTTATGTTAGAAAAAATCTTCAAGATGCAAAGATTATGATAGCAGGTGGAAGAGAGAGAATGTTTTCATCTCGTGAGGGTGAGATATTTGGAGCTGGTGCAAATGCCATTGTTATTGGTGATTATCTTACAACTTCTGGTGTTAAGCCAAATAGCGATATACAGTTGATAGAGTCTTTGGGACTTACTCTAGCAAAAGATTGTAATGGCTGATGAAATTTCGATTATAGTCACCATTTCGGTGATTATATTTATCTCTCCATACCTCTCTAAAATTATTAATATTCCTACTACTCCAATTGAGATAGTATTAGGTTCAATCGCTGGTTATATTGGTTATATTGGTTATAACCATCTTTTTGAGTTAATTGCTGAGGTTGGATTTTTTTATCTTATGTTTTTAGCAGGTACGGAGGTAAATCTTAGGATTTTACAAAAAGAAGATAAAAGTATTATGAAAAAGGGGATGATTTATATCGTTCTTCTTTATGTTTTATCTTTTTTGGTTTCAAAAATTTTAGGATTTAATGATATATTTATAGTGATGCTTCCTCTTATCTCTATTGGTATTTTAGTGACACTTTATAAAGAGTTTGATAAAGATACTTTTTGGTTAAATCTCTCTATGACTATTGGGGTTTTGGGAGAGCTTATAAGTATTGGGGCTTTAACTATCACAGCTACAGCACTAGAACACGGTGTTGGGATAGAGCTTTATAAATCACTTGGGCTTTTGATATTATTTTTATTTGTGATTGCTTTTGTATTTAAGCTTTTGAGGGTGCTTTTTTGGTGGTATCCTGCACTTAAGACTTATCTTATTCCTATTTATGCTGATAAAGATGAAAAAGATATTCGGCTTTCGATGGCTCTTTTTTTCTTGATGATTGCACTTATGCTTATACTAAAACTTGAGATTGCTTTTGGAGCATTTATCGCTGGGGTGTTTATTGCTACATTTTTTGAACACCATAAAGAGTTACCACATAAACTCTCTACTTTTGGATTTGGGTTCTTAGTGCCTATCTTTTTTGTATATATCGGCTCTACTTTTAAGTTGGAGTCTTTGATGACTGAAGGTTTGGTGTTTCAGGCTCTGCTTATCACTTTTGCTATGATTTTTATTCGAGTTATTGCTTCATTTTTATTTCGTGGAATACTTGGGACTAAGGGGTGGATATATTTTGCACTTTCACACTCGATGCCACTTACACTTCTTATAGCTATAGCAACTTTAGCTTATAACAATAGTAGTATTGATCAATTTCAGTATTATGCTTTTATATTGGCTAGTTTGTTTGAGGTTATAATAGTAATGATAGCGATAAAGCTTATGCACAAAACAGATATAAAAAAGGAAAAATTAGAGCAAGATTAAATATCCGTAAGATTTTTTTATGACTTTGTATTTTCTATTTTTACCAAGTTTAAATGTAGCTCTGTAAAAGTAGTCATGGTGAGATAGATTTAACTGTTTTACTTTTTTGGAGTAGATTTTTTTGGAAAATGGTTTTTGAATATCAAATCTCTCAAAATCAAAAACAAGACGATTTGGGTGAGTTAATCTAAAGTGTTTTAGCATCTTATCTTGGGTTGTTATCTTGATGGAGTTTTTAAAAAGTTTTATCTTTATAAACTCTCCATTAAATAGCATCTTTGATTTGAATGTGTTTTTCTTTTTATACTTTTTTTTTGGTTTTGCTATAGGTTTTTTTATCACTTTTTTAGCAGGCTCAATCTTTTCAATAGGTATGGTTTTTACTATTTGAGTCTCTTGCTTGATTGGCTGGGTTATCTTTGGTGGTATAGGTTTAGGCTGTATGTTTTGTTCAAACGGAACAAATGGATTCTCTCTAGCAAATAGAGTTAGTGAAAAAAAAAGAGTTAAAAAAACTATTTTCTTCAATTTTTTGTATCTTTTGGTAAAAGACTTTTTAGCTCAAAGTACTCTTTTTGGAGAGCTGCATTTTCGTGTTGGATTTTATCAATCTTTTTTGCAAACTCTTTTTTATTCTCTTTTAAAGAGAGATAAACCTCTAAAGAGTTTTTACCAAAAAGTGTCTCTCCTATAAAGATAGAAGCCACAACAACAGATAAAATCACAAGCAGAACTTGTAGATTGGAGTTGTCTCCACCTTTTACACTCTGCTTTATCTCATCTATGTTTTGGCTCATAATCTAAAATAGCTCTTTTCCTAAATACTCACCAAAACCAAGCTCTTTTTCAATTTCTAAAAGTCTATTATATTTTGCAGTTCTCTCTCCTCTTGCAGTTGAGCCTGTTTTTATCTGACCTGTGTTTAATGCTACGGCAAAATCGGCAATAAAAGCATCTTCACTTTCACCACTTCGATGACTCATAACACAAGTATAACCATTTCTTTGAGCTAATCTTACAGTTGCCATAGTTTCACTAACTGAACCAATTTGATTTGGTTTTATAAGAATTGAGTTTGCTATATCTTTTGAGATGCCTTCTTTTAAAATCTTCTCATTTGTAACAAAAAGGTCATCTCCAACGAGTTGAACTTTATCTCCTAACTTCTCAGTTAAAATCTTCCAACCATCCCAATCATCTTCACTTAAACCATCTTCAATGGAGACTATAGGATATTTAGAACACAAATCGGCATAATATTCAACAAGCTGGGCTGAAGTTAAAACTCTATTTTCAGCTTCAAGTTTATATCCGCCATCTACTTCAAGCTCACTACTAGCAACATCAAGAGCGATAGATATATCAACTCCTGGTTCATACCCTGCCTTTTTAATTGCATCCATGATAACTTGTATAGGCTCTTCATTGTTTTTTAGATTTGGAGCAAAACCGCCCTCATCACCCAAAGCTGTACTCTCACCTAAATCTGCAATAATTTTTTTAAGAGTGTGATAGACTTCAGTACAAGCTCTTAAGCCCTCAGAAAATGAGTCAAAGCTTGTAGGTATTATCATATACTCTTGGAAATCTACACTATTGTTAGCATGGCTTCCGCCATTGATGATATTGAACATTGGAACAGGAAGAGTAATTGCATTGGCTCCACCGAGGTATTTGTATAGTGGCATATTTTGACTAAGTGCAGAGACTCTAGCTATTGCCATTGAGACACCAAGAACTGCATTTGCACCTAAGTTTGCATAGTTGTCACTTCCATCGAGCTCTTTTAAGATTGCATCTATTTCTGCTTGGTTAAAAGGAGAGAGTCCTATTAGTTCGTCTGCGATTTGAGTGTTTATATTTTCAACGGCTTTTAAAACACCTTTTCCCATATATCTCTTATCATTATCTCTTAATTCTAGGGCCTCTCTTTTTCCAGTACTAGCACCTGATGGAACGATAGCATTGGCTATATTTCCATCGCTTAAAGTTACTGTTGCTCTGATAGTTGGGTTTCCTCTGCTATCTAATACCTCGTCTGCATATACATCATCAATATATATCATCTTTTACCCTTCTCCTTTTTTTTCTTTAGTATCTTTTTTATTTTCATCTGTTTTAGGATTTTTATCTTCTCCAAACCCCATAGCAACTCTTATGCCATTTTCTATCTCTAAAGCTAATTTAGAATCCTCTTTTAGTAGAGCTTTTACATTTTCTCTTCCTTGACCAAGTCTTTTATCTCCATAACTAAACCAAGCCCCACTTTTATCTATTATATCTAATTTTACCCCATAATCTACTAATTCACCCTCTTTAGAGATACCTTCTCCAAACATAATATCAAATTCGGCTATTTTAAATGGCGGAGCTACTTTGTTTTTTACAACTTTTGCTTTTACTCTATTTCCTATACTCTCTTCTGCTTGTTTTAAAGTTGCAATTCTTCGCACATCAATTCTAACTGAAGCATAAAATTTCAAAGCATTTCCACCCGTTGTAGTTTCAGGTGAACCATAACCCATCATGCCTATCTTCATACGGATTTGATTTATGAAAATTACAGTTGTATGCATCTTGTGCAGAACACCAGTAAGTTTTCTAAGTGCTTGAGACATTAATCTTGCTTGAAGTCCAACATGAACATCTCCCATATCTCCATCAATTTCGGTTTTTGGAGTAAGAGCCGCCACAGAATCAATAACTATCAAATCAACAGCACCACTTCTTGCAATCGTCTCAACAATATCCAATGCCTGCTCTCCATAATCAGGCTGAGATACAAAAAGATTATCAGTATCAACACCTAAATTTTGAGCATATTTTACATCCAAAGCATGCTCTGCATCTATAAATGCACAGATGCCTCCACTTTTTTGAGCTTGTGCAGTTATCTGTAGTGCTAATGTAGTCTTTCCTGAACTCTCAGGTCCATATATCTCTATAACTCTTCCCCTAGGAACACCACCAATTCCAAGTGCAATATCAAGCCCAAGCGAACCAGTACTAATAGACTCAATTGGTTCAATTTCTTTATCTCCAAGTCTAACCAGTGCCCCTTTTCCAAATGCTTTATCAATTTGTTTTATAGTAAGTTCAAGTGCCTTTTTTTTATTTTCATCCATTGCTTTTTCCTTTAATTTTTCCAGATTTTAACACAAAAGTTTTGATTTGTTAAATAATATTTCATTTTGAAATGTTATTTTTTGAGTGATTGGTTAATCTCTTGAATTAACTGTTCGCTGTTTTGATTTGCAAGATTGTCACTATAAGCATTTGCCCCTTTTGAGATAAAACCTTGAAGCTGTTTTATCTTTGCTCTTAACTCATGAAGTTCACTACTATCATCTTTAGACTCTAGCCGTTTTCTAAGCTCTCTGTTTTCATTTGCTAAGTTTTGATTGTAAGAGTTGTCACTTTTTTCTCGAAGGCTTATAAGCTCCTCTTGCAAAGATTGTACTCTTTTTTTCTCTATTTCTGTAGATTTGCTTAAGCTTCTTTTTATCTCTACAAGATTTTTTACATCTAATTCTAGCTTATTTAACTTCTCTTGCAAGATAGAGTTTTCAATCTCTTTTTGATTTACAAGCTCTTGATACTCTTGAGAGATAGTGTTAAAAAAACTCTCTAACTGAGTAACAAAAAAAGTCTTTTTCATGGTAAGTTTTTTGGAAATCTCTTTGACCATTTGCATCCTAGCATTTGAAGTTTTATCTATTGTACCTTTATTTTGGTAAAATTAAGTTTTTTTTATGTAAAAAGATGTTTAAGAAAATAGTGTATTTGATTGAGATACTTATATCGATAAGCATCTCAATATATAAGATAAATTTAAGTTGAAGTACCAACACTTCCAGATACCGTTACTTCTACTATTATAATATCTGTTGTTTCTCGACCGTCATTGTCTGTAACAATAACTGTAAATTCGTGAGTTCCTACAGGCAGACTACCAGTTGAATAAGTAGAAGCATAAGATGAACCAGAAACAATAGTTGATCCTTTTTTCCATACATAGCTATCTATAACACCATCAGGATCATTTGCATCTGCTCTTAATGTTACACTTGTTTCAACTAAAATACTTTTATCTCCTCCTAAATCTACTGTGGGGGCTTGATTTTGTAAAGATTTATGTGCAAATACTTCAAAATCAACACTAGAAACATTTCCTTGTGCATCTCTTACATAAAGTGTTTTAACATATCTTGTTGTCTCATTACCTGTATCATATTGTGGACGGTAGTAAAGTTCTCTGTCTAATGTTTTACTAGTGCTTAAAAGTATACCATCCATATCTCTCCACTCATATGTAAGTTCGCTACCTTCTGGATCATAACTGCTAGCATCTGCAAAATGTACATTTTCACCTGAATTAATATCTGTTGCAGATGCTGTACCAAGTGCTTCAGGAGGTTCATCTGATGTAACTGGTAATGTGTTATTTTTTGTTATTTTCACTATTACTGTATCAGTTGATGCGCCACCTCTATCATCTGTTATTGAAAGAGTGGTCTTGTATTCTCCATCTTCACTAAACAATCTATTAAAATTTGCTTTATTAGATAAAAATTTACCATTTTTATCTGTCCATGTATAACTGATAATTGTACCATCACTGTCAGAACTTTCAGTGGAACTAAAATCTATACTTTCTCCAATTGTTGCATTAAGTTCACTGGCAGATGCAATTGCGGTTGGAATTTTATTAACAGTAGTAGATCTTGTCTCTAGAGATGTTTTTTTACTATCTCCACCACACCCATTTAATATAGAAAGTACTATCATTGCTGATAGTACAAGAAGATATTTTTTAATCATAGTTTGTCCTTTTAAAATTTAGTTTGAGCTATTGTATCTTATTTATCGACAAAAATAAACTTATATTAATATAAATTATTGATTGTAGTATATAGTCAAAAGCTTTAAATATTTAATATATTTAAGTTTTAGAGTTTTTAATTGTATATTTTTAATTTATATGGAAATAAAAATATTAATTTTTATTTTAAAAAAATTGGCATGTATTACTTTTTGTAGCACATTTTAGTGTGAATGTGTTACAATAATTGAATTCAAAAGATTTAAAAAAGGTTAATTTGTGTTCAAATACTTCTATTTTCTTCCACTCTTTTCTATTTCATTGCATGCAGGGAGTTTTTATAACTCATCAAGTTTTCAAGGATATACTGGAATTATAAATATACCCACAGCAGAAGTTATGCGAGATGGCAAAATAGAGTTTCAAATATCAAATCAAGTAGATGCTACACGGATTAGAGATAGCAGAGACGAATATACGGCAAAGCACTACTTTGTGAATTTTGGATTTTTACCAAATCTTGAGATTACAGGAAGATTAGCAAATATCGAGTATAAAGTTCCACCTGGAAATTATGATTTTTTAGATCGAGATTTATCTGCATCTTTTAAGTATCAGATACCTTTTTATCATCAATATTTACCAAAAATAGCAATAGGCATACAAGATATAAATGGGAATGATAGATATAATGCAAAATATATCGTCGCTAGCAAACAGTATTCATTTTTTAGAGGTACGATAGGTTATGGATTTGCCTCGCAAAGACTTGATGGTCTGTTTGCTGGTGCAGAACTCAAAGCAAATGATTGGTTTTATCTGCTTTCGGAATATGATTCAAAAGATACACATTTAGGATTAAAAGTTACAACACCAGAAGAGTTTTTTAATTTTGGTGAGGTTTCATTTATGGCAAAGACAAATCTTGACGATGAAAATGAAAATATTAATATTGCATTAAATCTTAAAATAAATTTAGGTATCAAACACCACTCTAGACAAGAGTATGCACAAGTTACTCCTACAGTAGAGCATACTTCAAATTCTATAACTAAAAAATATAATACACTTTCTGTTGAAAATAAAAATATAAACAGTATCGAATTACTCAAAGAAAAATTGGTTAATTTTGGATTTGAAAATATCGATATTGGAAATACTCCTTCAAAAATCTATGTTGCTTATGAAAACAATATATTTGATCACAATGAGATAGATGCACTTGGAGCTGTTTTAGGGTATATGGTTGAATTAGACTTACCATATCAAACATTTGAAATTGTTATCAAAAAGAGTAACTTAAAAGTAAAAAAAGTGATAGGCGATCTTGGTAAATATAAAAGATTTATCAAAAATCTATCTCAAAGAAGTAGGATGGAGTTTGAAAACTCACTTCATGTAAATACAAACTTTACAGATATAGATCTCAAAGTTAAAAATGCAAATAGTAGCTATTTTAAAACTAGAGTAGAGTTAGGAGTGGGAGTAAAAACTTTTGTTGGAACAGAAATAAGTGTTTTTGATTATCTTTTGTCAGCACGCCCTTATATACACTGGAATCTTTACAAAGGTCTTGATTTAGGTGTATTGTATGATTTTCCTATCTTAAAGAGTAAAGAGTTTAAAAGTGATGGAGTATTTCAGATTTATGATGAGGGTAATAAACTAGAGAGTGTTATGCTTCATAAAAGTGATATATTTGGCAATTTAATTAATGTTTTTAGTCTAGGATTTTATGATAACCAATTAGGTGGATTTGATAATATCTCATATGCATTAGATAACCATACCTTTAGGTTAAAACTAGGTTATCTTGATGATATAGATGCAGACGAAATACGAAAGATTGCATTGGCAACTTATGGGTATTATAGTCCAAATTATGATGCATACATTGAGCTTACAAGCGGTAAGTATTATAATCAAGATAATGGTTTTGATTTACAGGTAAAAAGATACTTTGGAGAGACTCTTATCAGATTTTTTTATCAAAATGGTACAGATGAGTATGTTGGTATAGGTTTTGAACTACCACTAACACCAAGACGAGTGGCAAATAGTCCATATGTACAATTTAAAGGTACGAATAATTTCTCATATCAATTAAGAAGTGTTGTTCGTTCTAATGATGGACAAAATTTTGTAAAACCAGGTGGTGCAAAAAATCCTAAAACTGAATTTGAGATAGAAGATAGATTTTTAAATAGAAACAGATTAACAGAAGCTTATATCAAAAATCATATATTACGACTCAGAGATATCTATTTTACATATGTTCAACCTTAATTTTTAGTATATATTAATTGTTTTTTCTATACTATACTTATAATTTTAATTTAAGGTAGCAGCATGGTGTATAAACTTGGAATTATAGGGCTAGGTTATGTAGGGCTTCCACTAGCTGCAGAATTTGCCAAAAAATATAGTGTTGTAGGATTAGACATCTATAAAGAGCGTATAGATGAACTTAATCGTGCAGAAGATAGAACACTAGAGCTTACAGCAAAACAGCTACAAGAGGCACTAGATAATGGTATAAAATTTACTACAAACTCAGATGATATAAAAGAGTGCAATGTTTATATAGTAACAGTACCAACACCCATAGACAAGCATAAGCAACCAAATCTTTTACCTCTTGTAAAAGCAAGTGAAACAGTAGGCAGGGTTCTTAAAAAAGATGATATAGTTATATATGAGAGTACAGTATATCCAGGATGCACAGAGGAGAAGTGTGTGCCGATACTTGAAAAGTTTTCAGGTATGAAGTTTAATGAAGATTTTTATTGTGGATATAGCCCAGAGAGAATAAATCCAGGTGATAAAGAACATACTGTCACAAAGATACTAAAAGTAACTAGTGGAAGTACACCAGAAATTGCTAAAAAAATAGATGAACTTTATAAAAGTATCATAACAGCAGGGACACATTTAGCACCAACTATCAAAGTGGCAGAAGCTGCAAAGGTTATAGAAAATACACAAAGAGATTTAAATATAGCATTTGTAAATGAACTCTCTATCATTTTCAATAAACTTGGAATTGATACAAGTGATGTCTTAGAAGCAGCAGGAACAAAATGGAACTTTTTAAAGTTCAAACCAGGACTTGTAGGAGGGCATTGTATAGGTGTGGATCCATATTATTTGACATATAAAGCACAAGAGATAGGTTATAACCCTGAGATAATACTAGCAGGCAGAAGGCTAAATGATAGTATGGGAGAGCATGTAGTAAATCAGGTGATAAAGCTGATGATAAAAAAAGGACAAAAGATAGAAAAGGCAAAAGTATTGATTTTAGGTGTTACATTTAAAGAGAATTGCCCAGATATAAGAAATAGTAGAGTTATAGATGTGATATATGAATTAAAAGATTTTGGATGTGATGTAGATATATATGACCCATGGGCGGATGAAAAAGATGTCAAAAGAGAGTACAATATGGATTTAATTCAAAATCCAAAATTAGACATTAAAAACTACGATTGTGTTATTTTAGCTGTAGCACATGATGAGTTTAAAAAACTAGACTTAGTACCAAGTGATACACAAGTGGTATTTGATATTAAATCAATTTTAGATAAAAGTGATGGAAGATTATAATTATGCAAACAGTATTTGAAAAACAACTTGAGTTGTTAAAAAACAATCAAAAATCTTGGCTTGTAACAGGTGTAGCTGGATTTATAGGATCAAATTTAGCGGAGTTTCTCCTAAAACATAACCAAAAAGTAATAGGCTTAGATAACTTCTCCACAGGATATAGAGATAATCTTGATGATATAAAAAAGAGTGTATCTACAGAGCAATGGAAAAATTTCTCATTTACCAAAGGCGATATCAAAAACTATGATATTTGTGAAACAGTCACCAAAGATGTAGATATCATACTTCACCAAGCAGCTCTTGGTTCAGTTCCAAGATCTATAGATGATCCTATCACTTCAAATCTTTCAAATGTAACAGGTTTTCTAAACATGCTCACAGCTGCTAAAAATAACAGTGTCAAAAGATTTGTTTATGCATCTAGTAGCTCTGTATATGGAGATTCAAAAGAGCTTCCAAAAGTAGAAAACAAAATTGGCAATTTGCTCTCTCCGTATGCAGTTACAAAGTATACAAATGAGCTTTATGCAGGAGTATTTCATAAATGTTATGATGTGGAGCCGATAGGCTTAAGATACTTTAATGTCTTTGGCAAAAGACAAGATCCAAATGGTGCTTATGCTGCTGTTATACCAAAATGGTTAAGTGCTTTAATCAATAAAAAAGAAGTATATATCAATGGAGATGGAGAGACAAGTAGAGACTTTACCTACATAGCAAATGTCATCCAGTCAAACATCCTAGCAGGAACTACAACAAATGACAAAGCCTTTGGAGAAGTTTTTAATGCTGGAATAGGAGGACGACTAACTCTAAATGAACTTTATAACTCTATAAACAGAGAATTAGAAGAAAACTTAGAAAACTTTACAAAAAAAGAGCCAATCTACAGGGACTTTAGAGCAGGAGATATCAGACACTCCAATGCAAATATAGAGAAGTTGAAAAATAGTGTTGGGTATGAACCAACTCACGATATAGATAGAGGACTTAAAGAGTCTATCAAGTGGTATATAGAAAATCTTAGAGCAACAACTTAATAGTACAAAGCTTATGTAGAGTTTGTTTTAGTGTTTTATAAAAAATTACTCAAGTTTTTAATTAATTTTAATAATAACTTAGATAAAATATCTACATAAAATTGTCTAAAAATTTTTAAGCTCTAAAAAGAAAGAAGAAGTTTCTAATTAATCCTTTTCATACTTTATAACCATAGGGAAAAAATGATAACTAAAGATAGATTGTTTCAACTCATAAAAGGTGGCGAAGGTCACACTATAGAGTTTAAAGCTTCATTTCAAAAAGAGACTATAATCTCCGTAGTCTCATTTGCCAACGCAATTGGAGGATATATCTTACTAGGAATTGATGACCATGGCAATATAGAAGGTATAACTATAGATAAAGAGACTCTCAAAGAGTGGATAAACCAAATAAAAGTAAATACTCAACCAAATATCTTAGTAGATATACAAGATATCAAGATAGATAGTAAAAAAGTTGTTGTTATAGAAGTAAAAGAGTATCCTATAAAACCTATTAGCTACAAAAATAGATACTACAAAAGGATAAAAAACTCAAATCACATGATGAGTTTAGATGAAATAGCAAACGAACATCTAAAGAGTATAAACTCTAGTTGGGACTATTATATAGATGATAGACATGATTTTAGTGATATATCACAAGAAAATATTATCAAATTTATAGAAAAAATAGAAAAAAATCTTGATAAAACTTTTTATGACGATCCACTTACCATACTCAAAAAGTATGAACTTATCAAAGATAATAGATTAACTTTTGGAGCATATCTGCTGTTTACCTCAAATAATTCGGCACT
>JAMOMC010000010.1 GCA_027068765.1 Campylobacterales bacterium | reverse complement strand
TCCTGGTGGATTTGACCTTGATGGTGATGGCACAAATGAAAGTGGTTTTTGGATGTCAACATATGAAGCTAGAGGCACTGAACCAGCTACAATTACAGTAGGACCTCTTCAAACTTTTGTTAATAAATATTTTAAACCTTCAACAAGCCACTATAGAGATGATGATGCACCTATATCTGGAGAAGCTCTTTTTATCCCAGTTTATAACACTAATATAGGAGCATCACTATCGGGTATGCGCCCATATGAAATGTCTGCACTTGTAAATACTTATCAAATTAGTGGTGTGATAGACGGCAATACAACAACTGCTGGAGAAAAAATCATGCTTCCTTTAAATAAACAGTATGCCCATGTTTTAAAACTAATTGACAATGACAAAGTTGATCGTGTAAAAAATAGTACTTTAGGATACGATACTAATGTTGAAGAGGAATACACAAGAGATATATTTGAAATAAGTAGTGGTAAAAGAGAGATAACAAGAAATTTAACAAAACTTATAGACTTACAAACTTATCCAGTTTGGTGGAATATTAATGATATACAAAGAAGTGATAAGAATAAATCTGCAGCTGGAACAAATGTCTTTACTGCAACAGATACAGGAGAAGGTATGGAGCAAGATGATTATGCTATTATCATTCGAGATGGCAAAAAACTCAATCTTAGATATGGTGTAACATTTGCGGAGAAAGAATATAATGGCTTTAGAGCTGCAAGTGATTATCTAGAAAAATAATACCTGCAAGGTGTGGTATCTCACCACACCTTATTTAAAATTTTATGTAAAATATAAACTGAAAAGATATAACTCTAAAGCTTAACAGCCCTAAACTGGGCAACCTCACTATCTATCATAACAAACTCTACCTCGATTGGATTACAACAAACCTGACAATCCTCAACATAACTCTCACCACTCATATCAGGGTCTAAAAGCATAGATATCTGCTCCCAGCAATAAGGGCAAGCGAAAAAGTGTTCTAACACTTATCGCCTCTATTTTCTGTGGCTTTTAGATATATAGATAAGGCAATCAGCAAGATTGCAACACCAGCAATAATATAAACAGCATTTATAATCTTTTCAGGATCAATTAGTGCAAATTTAAATACCAACATCAATGCCTCAATAGATAATGCGATGATAATAGAGCCTAAAAACTTTACCATTGTTCGATGAATATCTTTTGACTTTTCATCATGATGACCCAAAACTTCCTCTTCAAAAATTGTTTTAACAAGATCAAAAATAGCCAAAGCTAAAGTAAGAAGTATCGTTGATTTAAACATCTCCTCAATATCAATCTCATGTATATTTATACCATGTGCTGTAAGATTGATAATGCCATTAAAAAAAAGCATAAATGAAACAAGTAGCAGTGCAAGTGAAAAGGCTGTATAACTTAATTTACTAACAAAAGAGAAACCAGCATCTAGCAATGTTGGTTGTGCAAAAGATATTAAATCTTTCAAAGCTATATCCATACAGACAATATATCTTAAATTTCTCTTATCATCATAAACAGGATAAGATGCAGTTACTGTAAGATTATTTGTTAAAATTGACGGGTAAGGATTTGTGATAATACACTTTTTCTCTTTTGCAGCCCTATAATAATAAGCTCGCCCACTATGGTTTCCAAGCTTGGTGCCGCGAATTTTTGGATCTTTTGAAATATTTTTTGATATTTGCTGACCTTTTGCATTTAAAACATAAAGTGCTTCAACTTTTATACTCTCTTTTTTTAAGATTTTTAAACCGTCTATGATAGTGTTTATATCTGGTTCTGGAAGATAGTTTGGCACACTTCTATTTAAAAGCAAACACAAATACGACCTTGCCTGCACTCTTACATGTTCAAATTTTGCAATTTCTCTAGGTATCATCTACTCTCCTTTAAAAAAAGTTTTAAACTTTTTTTAGATTTTGAATCGATATTATAGCTAACTAACTTAAGATATGCTCTAATATCTTCACAAGCTATATTCGATTTTTTTGCATATTTGTGTAGTATATATTGTGGTATCTTAATTTTTGATTTTAAAAATTTTCTGATTAGTTTTTTGTAAAATCTATGATGTTTATTTGTACAAAATCTTGCAAAAACAAAAGGTTGTTTATATTTTTTATACCACTCATCAGCCAAATCAAGATAGAGTTCAGGATTTTGACAATAAAGCTTCAATGCCTTATCTCCAATGATAACTTCACCTTTTATATCTAACACTCTCGCCAAAGCATTAGAAGTTGCAGAGTGTGAGTCCGCTTTAAAATCACCTCTTTTTACAAGTACAGATTTTATCTCTTTTTTAGCAACTATTCCAGCATCCAATGCTTTAAAATTACCTCTTTTACTCTCTATACTTGAGATAAATGCAGCATCTATTTTTCGTGCTTTAAATTTTTTATTTAAATTAGAGGGGAAACTCTTTTTATATTCGATAGATTGTTTAAATTGTGAACTTTTTATATTTTGTTTTAAAAATATATGAAATGGAGCGAGATTTATATAGTCGATCTTGCCAAATAGCACCAATGAAGCCTTGAAAGTTTTGTAAGCATTATATCATGGGTATCTTGATTATAGGATACCCAAAATTTGAAAAACTAAAAATTTCGCTTTAAAAGCACATCAACTTTTAAAATAGTCAAAATACTATCATCTCTTTTACCAATACCACTTATCATCCCTTTGTCCTTATGTAAAGTTTCAGGAGCAGGCTCAATTTGACTCTCCTTTAATCTTATTGCTTCTGTTAATTTATCTATCACAAATCCTGCGATATTATCACCATCTTTCATAACTATATATCTTGTCTCGCTATTTTGATTTTGTGTTGCCAAGTTAAATTTAGCCCTTAAATCAATCAACGGTATAACATTTCCTCTTAGATTAAAAACCCCCAAAATATATGAAGGAGTGCTAGGAACTCTAGTATAATCAATAGGCTTGATAATCTCTTGAATATTTAAAATCGGTATAGCATACTCTTCGTGTCCTACTATAAAACCAACAAGTTGAGTGATATTTTCCTCTTGCTTTTGTGAACCTACACTTTTACCGCTTATCTGCCCTTTTTGTCTTTGTAAAATTTGATCTAATTGTTCAGCCATCTTATGCCTCCACTGGTAATTTTATATTTTTACTAACCGCACTCATTAGATACTCTTGAGAATAAGGTTTTGTTATATACTCTGTCATACCTACCTCAACACCTCGAAGACGATCTGATTTTGATGTTCTTGAAGTAACTGCTATTAATGGTAAATTTCTATACTTTGAATATTTTCTAATCTCACTTGCCAATGTATATCCATCCATCTGTGGCATCTCTATATCTACAAGTACTGCATCAAACGAAATCTCATTTGCTTTTAATATACTTAATGCTTCAACACCATTTGTAGCCTCTGTCAATGTAATGCCTAAAGGAGCTAAAGATTTTCTCATAATTGTTCTATCTGTTTTACTATCATCCACTACAAGAACATTATAGTCACTTGGAGAATTTTTTACAGTTGCATTAGAGTTTTCTTTCTGTTTTGTGAGATCTACTTTTATATCTTTAGCTAAATGCATCATAGCAGCAACATCAGTAATAAGTGTAACACCGCCATCACCTCTTATGGTCGCCCCTGCAATTCCTTCTATTCCCTGCAGATAATCTCCCATAGATTTTATAACTACCTCTTCTTGCCCAACAAGTCCATCTACAACAATACCCATTTTACTCTCAGCAAGCCCAATAATAACAACATAAGAGTGCTCTCCACTATCAAATATCTGCTCAACTCCAAATAAATCTGAAAGCCTAACAAGAGATAAAATCTCACTTCTAAGACGAAGTACATTTTTACCCTCTATCGTATAAATCTCTTCATTGGAGATTCTAACTGTCTCTAAAACAGATGATAACGGTATAGCAAAAGACTCCTCTTGAGCTGATACTAAAAGGGCTTGCATAATCGCTAAAGTTAAAGGAATTTTGAGTTTAAAAGTTGATCCTTTTCCAAGCTCACTATCTATATCAATAATTCCATTTAATTTTTCTATGTTTGTCTTTACAACATCCATACCAACACCTCGTCCTGATACTCCTGTCACTTTTGCAGCTGTTGAAAATCCTGGTTTAAATACAAGCCCATAAGCCTCTTTATCTGACATGCTTTCAGCTTCACGATCTGTAATAACACCTTTATCAAGTGCTTTCATCTTTAAAAAATCAGGGTCCATTCCAGCACCATCATCTTTTATCTCGATAACTATCTGATTTCCTTCATTATAAGCTTTAAGATGCACAGTTCCGCCAGCTTCTTTTCCAGCTGCTTTTCTTATATCTGGAGTCTCAACACCATGGTCACAAGAGTTTCTTACCATATGAACAAGAGGATCGCCTATAACTTCAATAATTGACTTATCTAGTTCCGTCTCTTCTCCACTCAAAATTAACTCTATTTCTTTGTTTAAATCTCTCGATAAGTCACGAACAAGCCTTGGAAATTTATTAAATACTTTAGAAACTGGTAACATTCTAGTCTTCATAACCGCAATTTGCAAATCAGTAGTAACAAGTGAAACAGATGAGACAACTTGATTTAACTCTTCAAGAAATTTCTCTCCCTCATATCTCTCCTCTACATCATCATAAATTTTTAAAAGTCTATTTTTTCCTAAAACTAATTCACCAATAAGATTCATCAAATGATCAAGCCTACTAACTTCAACTCTTATAGTTTGCTCAGGAGTGCTTGGTACTTTTTTCGGAGTATCTTTTTCTGTCTCTTTTTTAGGCTGAATAAAGGTTGGCTGTTTTGCTTTTAACTGTTGTTCTACCGAGCCTGTCCCACTTTTTTTAGGTTCCGCATCTTTTTTAGCTTTTTTGGCTAGTTTCTCTTGCATCTTTTGAGCTAAAAGTCTCTCTATCTCATCTGCAACCTCTTCATCAGTAAAGTTTGACATATCTACATCTTCTTCAACTTTAGCAACTTCAACAGTCTCTTTCTCTTCAATCTCTATAATATCTTCAGAAGCTATCATCTCTTTTCCAGTAGAAATAACATCAAATCTTGCACATATATCTTCTATCTCAATTCCACTTGTGCTATCCGTACTTGACTCTTTTATAGCTTCTAAAAGACCCTTCATCATATCAACTGACTCTAAAATTACATCCATTATGTCTGGTGTAATTTTAAGATCACCTTTTCTAGCTTTATTTAAAACATCTTCCATGTGGTGAGTTAGTTTTGTCAAAATATCAAAATTCAAAAATGAGCTTGAACCTTTTACAGTATGTGCAACTCTAAAAATTCCATTTAAAAGCTCTAAATCTTCAGGGTTTCCCTCTAACTCAACAAGATCTTGATCCATCTGCTCAATAAGCTCAAATGCTTCAACCAAAAAGTCTTCTAAAATTTCTTGTAAATCATCCATATTTTCTCCTTATGCTATTGCAGTTGCTATTTTGGATTTAGCGCTGTGAATTGCTTTTGACACCTCAGTATAAAATGTAGATGCATCAAACTTTGTAAGATATGCATCCGCTCCAGCCTCTTCACCCCTAATATCACTAAAGTGATCACTTATAGAAGAGTTAAAAATAAGTGGTATATTTTTAACTCTCTCATCTTTTTTTACATTAGATGCAAAATGAAAACCATCCATTTGAGGCATCTCAACATCACTTATAATAACACGAAGCTCTTGCTCTACTGAGTTACCAAATATACCTATAAGTTCTGCTAGTTTTTCTAAACCATCAACTCCATCTTGTGCCTCAATAACATTTAAGCCCATTTTATGAAGAGCCTCTTTTACAATTCTTCTAGCGGTTGAGCTATCATCAAGAACAAGTGCTGTCCCTTTAAACTGCTCTATCTCACCATTTTGTAAATCTGTTGTTGGCTTATAGAAACCAAGCTCCTCTATGATACTCTCAAGATCAAGTATCAAAAGAACTTCATCATTTTCAATTTTAGTTACACCTGTGATTTTTGTCTTATCAAAAGCACCCTCACCACTTGCAGCAAATGATGGAGACTCTATATCTGCCCAAGATGTTCTTCTTATTCGTCTAGCTTCATGTACTGCAAAACCTATCAAAACATTGTTAAACTCTGTAATAATTACTCTAAGATGCACCTCTTTATTTTTTGGAGGAGTTATATTCATCCATTTTGCCAAATTTACAACAGGTATCACAACACCTCTAAGATCAAAAATTCCATCTATATACTCAGGAGCTCCTGGAAGTTCTGTTAAATTAGGAATTTTGATAATCTCTCTTACCTTTGCAACATTTACACCATAAATGCCTTCATATATTTTTCCATTTGTCTCTTTTAAAATTCTAAAATCAACAAGTTCCATCTCATTGGATCCTACTTTTAAGATATTATCATCATTCATACTAACCCTTTACGAAATTTTTATAAACTTAATTTCATCCTCGAAGGTTATTTTGTAGTAACTTTTATCACAAGCAAAACTACTAAAGTTCTTGTATTTTAGCTCTCCAAATACAAACTCTTTATCTTGATGATGGTGTCCTTCGAAGACAAAATCAATTTCAGTTATCCCTATATCGTACTTTTGAAGTTTTTGTTTAATGATTTTTTCAAAGTTTTCTATTTCATAACATATATTTTTACCAATTTGTGGAGTAAGTATCTTTTTTGAAATAAAATTTTTAGTAGAATTATCTATAAAATCGAGTATTTTTAGAGATATTTTATTTCGTATGATAGCTGTGTAGAGGGTGTAACCAAAACCTTGATATAAATCTCCATGAGAGAGCAAAATCTTTTTATCTCTATATCTAAAACAAAATGGCTGTAAAGAGATAGGAAATACTTTTACATCTGGAAAAACACTCTGTAAATCAAAATCATGATTTCCCTCAAAATAAAAAATTTCTATTTTTTCTGAGATTTTATTTATAAGTGTGATAGACTCTTTAAAAAGCTCTTTTGTATAAGACACCTCACCAACAAGCAAATCAAACATATCTCCCATCAAAAAGAGTTGAGGAGCTACAATTTCCTTTGCATCTAACTTTTTTAAAAAGAGATAAAAGCCATCTCTTTTTTTATTATCATGTGCATCTGATATAAAAAGTGCACCTTCTTTTATCTCTATTTCATCAAGGAACATAAGCGATAGTTGGAACTCCAAGCCCCTCATCAAATCCACACATAAGGTTTGCATTTGCGACAGCTTGTGATGATGAGCCCCGAAGTATATTATCTACCGTAGAATTTATATAGAGTTTTTTACCCTTGACTTTTGCAAAAATATCACAAAAATTGGTCCCTGAACATGACTTTATATCAACAGGTTTTTCAAAAATTCGAATAAACTTCTCATCTTTATAATACTCTTTTAAAACCAAAATAGGATTTATCTCCTCTTTTAACAACATATAAGAGTCAATCATCTCTCCCCTTGTTGCAGGTATAAGATGGGGGACAAAATTGATATCAAACATCTTTCCACTTTTTAAATAAAGCTTTTCAGTAATTTCAGGCTCATGGCGATGAGAAAAAGGTGCATAAGCAAAGATATTTTCATTTATCGAAACATAGTGAGTACTCTCCGTGCATTTTTTTCCAGCCCCAGCAACTCCACTCTTTGCATCTATAAAAATAGGAAAATTTTCATCTATAAAATCCACAAAAGGAAGAAGCCCCAAGATAGAAGCAGTAGGATAACAGCCAGGATTTGCAACTAAAGAGCTTTTTTTGATATCTTCTCTATACATTTCAGGAAGCCCATAAACAGCATCTTTTAAATGCTCTTTATCGATATGAGAACAGTAATGTTTTTCATAAGTCTCAAGCTTCAAACGATAATCAGCCGACAAATCAACAACCTTAACCCCAAGCTCTAAAAGCTCTTTTGCAAACTTCATAGAAGTTTTATGAGGAAGAGCTAAAAAAACAAGTTTAGAAGATGAAGCTATCTCTTTAATATCTACTTTTTTAACACTCATATCAAGAAGTCCACAAAGAGACGGATGCAAATCCAAAACAGAGTTAGTTCCCTCACTTGTTGCAATATAGTTAATATTAAATTTTGGATGAGTTATAAGTATTTTTAAAAGCTCTAGCCCTGTAAATCCACTAGCACCAATAACTCCAACATCAATCATGAAAAAACTATCTCTTTATAACAAATAGAGATTATCTCATAATCAACTTCACCAGAGGGAAGTTTCACCATAACCTCATCCCCTTCTTCTTTTCCCATAAGTTGACGAGCAAGAGGAGTTGCCAAAGATATAAGTCCGATGTCAGGGTTACTCTCATAAGTACCTACTATAGTATAAGTCATCTCTTCTTCGGTATCAAGATTTTCAATTGTAATAGTTGAACCAAACATAACTTTATCGTGAGCAAATTTGGAAGGATCAACCTCTCTAACACTATCATAAAGATCTCCAAGTTCAGCCATACGGGTCTCAATAAAACGAAGCTTTTCACGAGCTGAATGATACTCAGCATTTTCTTTTAAATCACCGTGATCTCTCGCTGTATCTATCTCTATCACAGTTTGTGGTCTTTGAACCATCTTAAGGTCATGAAGTTCTTGTCCTAGTTTTTGTCGTCCAAAAATTGTTATCGGTTGTTTGTCCATGAGTATTCCTTATGTAATATTTGATGATGATTATAGCAGATGCGAAGTTAAACTTTATCGGCATATTTTCTTGCCAATAAAGTTTTATTGCTTAGTTAATTGTAGTAATTTCCATTGTCTCTTTTTCACACTCTTTTGTAATATTGCTCTTATTTACTGTGGTAGTACTACAAGTCTCTTCAGTATTTTCTATCAAACCTTTTCCATAAGCAAAATAGTCTACACTATAATCACTACTAACAAAATCAAAAAATTTAGAATCTGATTTTGTATCACCATAACATGTAACTTCTAATACATCTTCATAGGTTGTACTTCTAACTTTTTTTGATGCATAATGTTTATTTACTTTACATAATAGTGTAGAATTAAAATCTATACTCTCTTCATGAAATGTCGCAATAATTTTAGCTACATTATCACCTATATTTGCATATCTAACAATTGAAACATTACCATCATTGATTCTGTCACTTAAAAAGGTATATGTTGTTATATCGCCACCTGGAGTTTCCGTTTCGGTAACTGTTGAGCTATTTACCTCATAACTATAACTAATATCTGCCTCTTCAGGTGCAGCACTATATTTTTTCTCACCTTTGTTATTAGTGTAAGTTTTTTTTACATAGTTATTTGTTTGATTTTGTTCTGGAGCTATGTATTCGCTCAAATCATACTTCCCTTCACTCTTATAGTTTAAAACAACATCTTCAATCTTAACTTCTTTCTTTTTATCATCATCTCCACCGCAACCAATCATAATCATTGCAAGTGAACCAACAAATGCTAATGCTAAAATATTTTTTTTCATTATCTAATTTCCTTTTTTTTATATTAAGTTAAGATTTTAGCTTAAAAAAATTAATTTAACTTTAAATAGTTTTAATTATCCTCTCCAAACTACCATATTTTAAAATATCTCTAAGCTCCTGAGCCTTACCTTTAAAGCTATCATCATCATTGAAAGATTCTGTAATTGATGGTTTCTTGACAATTTTGGAGCAACTTTATCAGATAAAATTTTTAAAAACATATAGTGAAAATAATGTGGCATTACCATATAGGTTTTTGTTTTAATTAAACACAAATTATCTATATTTATCTATGTAAGGGCAAGATGTACTTGCAAAATAACATCATATGTGCTATCATGGTATATGAATTTAGTGATAGATACCAATGTATGGATTTCAACATTGATCAATAAAAATGGGGCAAGTCATCAGATTATTAGACTTGCTCTTTTGGGTAAAATATCTCCTCAAATCAGTGCAACTCTTTTTTTAGAGTACGAAGCGGTGATGAAAAGAGAGTCTATTCAAAAGCAATGTGTTTTGACGATAAAAGAACAAGAAGAGTTATTTCAAGCATTTTTATCAAGCTGTACATACAATGAGATTTTTTATCTATGGAGACCAAATCTAAAAGATAAAAATGATGATTTTTTAGTAGAATTAGCCGTTGCTAGTAATAGCAAATATATCATCACTGAAAACATAAAAGATTTAAAATCAAGTGAGCTTCATTTTGATTTTAAAGTCTGCACAGTCAAAGAATTTTTACGAAGGAAAAAACTATGAGTACACTAACATTGAGAATTTCAGACACAAAATATGAGAGATTGAAAAAATATGCCAAAAGTAAAGATATCTCATTAAACAAACTTTTTGATGAGTTTGCAACAGTAGCACTAACCCAATATGATGCAAAAACAAGATTTGAACTTCAAGCTAGTAAAGGCAATAAACAAAGAGGTTTAGAGCTTTTAGATAAACTTGATAGTATGTAACCATTTAGCACCAAAAAAACTTACAATATAGAAATTATCCTCTCTAAACTACCATATTTTAAAATATCCCTAAGCTCTTTTGCTTTACCTTTAAAGCTATCATCATCAAAATTTTCATAAGCATCTAAGAGATTTTCAACCGTTACCTCATCTTGCAAAAACTCTAGATGCATCTTATCTTTTTGTTCAAAATCCATTATAATATTTGCCAAACCAACATGTGAAAGCTTTACAAAACGACTCCCTATAAAATAGTCCAAAGCCTTAGCTTTATAAGCCAAAACAAAAGGAGTCCCAATGATAGCTGCTTCAAGTGTAGCCGTTCCAGAACAGATAAAAGCAAAGTCGCTTTTACTGAGAGTCTCTTGCACTTCATAAGATATTTCAAAATCACTAATATCTCCATAGAGTTTACTAAGATCTTTATCTTTAAAAAACTTAGGAACTATAAGAGACTTCTTTTTATCAATTTTTTTTGAAAGTTCTTTAAAAATAGGCATAAGCTTTTTAATCTCTCCTTTTCTACTTCCTGGCATAAATGAGACTCTATCGTAGTTGATTTTAGAATCTTTTGCTAAGGTTATCTCATCTAAAAGAGGATTTCCAACATAGACACTTTTACTATAAAACTTATCTTCAAAAGGAAATATTGAAGCCAACACATCACAATAAGCTTCAACTTTTTTCACTCTATTTTTTTTCCAAGCCCACACTTTAGGCAAGATATAATAGACGATTTTTTTATCTGGATACTCTTTTTTGATAGCTTTTGCCAAAGGAATATTAAAAGCTGGAGAGTCTATAAGCAATACTGTATCAACCTCTTTTGCTAAAAACACCATCTCTTTTATCGCCTCTTTTGCTTTTAAAATCTTTGGAATTACATCTAAAATACCCATAACTGAAAATTCACTAGATTTATAAAGTGCCACACCAAATCTCTCATCATAAATTCCACTTATCTCAATATCTTTTATTTTTTTAATTATCGGCTCAAGATGAGCATTTGCTGATGGTTCAAGTGCTGATACTAGCAGGTTCATATGCTACTCCTTTTGTAAGATGTAATTTACCTCATATTTGCTAAAATCTTTAAAAAATTATTTATAAAAAGGTATATTTATGTGTGCTTCTAGAATGCAAAGGCTATTAACTGCAATTATGTTAGGAATTATTCTCTATTTTTTTGCAACAGCTGTTCAAGATTTTCAAGCTGGGATGAGTGAGAGTAAAAACTTTATGATTGCTGTAGTTTTGCAGATATTTGTAATTATTATGATGATTGTATGGGCAATTACAAATTTCTGTCCATCTTCTTGGATGCTTAATAAAATTTTTCCTCCATGTGATTGGGAAAAATAGTTGGAAAATTCAAAAATTAGCTACAAAGATGCTGGAGTTGATATAGATGCTGGAAATGAGTTTGTTGAAAAAATCAAACCATTTGTAAAATCAACATTTGACAAAAATGTCATAGGCGGTATCGGCTCTTTTGCTGGTGCATATGAGCTTCCAAAAGGCTTTAAAGAGCCTGTGATGCTCGCTGCTACTGATGGAGTTGGCACAAAATTAAAACTAGCCATTGAAGCTAAAAAGTTTGATAGTGTTGGTATTGATTTGGTTGCAATGTGTGTAAATGATCTTATCTGCAACTTTGGAACACCTTCATTTTTCTTAGACTACTATGCAACTTCTAAACTAAAAACCAATGAAGCAAGTGATGTTGTAAAAGGTATTGCTAAAGGGTGTTTAGAAGCTGAGTGTGCCTTGATAGGAGGAGAGACTGCTGAGATGCCTGGAATGTATGCAAAAGGCGATTTTGATTTGGCTGGTTTTGCTGTTGGAGTTGCTGAAAAGTCTGAAATGGATCGTATTTCAAAAGTACAAGATGGAGATATTCTTGTAGCACTCCCAAGCTCTGGTATCCACTCAAATGGCTACTCACTAGCAAGAAAACTCTTTTTTGAAAAACTAAATTTATCATTAGATGCAGATTTTGAAGGTGAAAAACTTATAGATGTTCTTTTAAAACCAACCTCTATCTATGTAAAAACATTTAAAAAACTAAAAGAGAACATCAATGCACTAGCTCATATTACAGGTGGTGGAATTGTTGAAAATCTTCCACGAGTGTTACCTGCACATTTAGAAGCCGTTGTTTATAAAGAGAAAATTAAAATATTGCCTATATTTGAGTTTATGAGTAAACATGTTGAAGAGGGTGAAATGTATAGAACATTTAATATGGGTGTTGGTATGGTTTTGGTTATAAGTCCAGATAATATAGATGCGGTTTTGGAAAATAGCAATGGCTATATCATAGGAGAGATGCAAAAAGGAGATGGAGAAGTTAAATTAGTTTAATTTCTTGTTAAAGTTATCTCTTTAAATGTCGATATACCCTTATAGAAAATATTGGGGATATAGTTATGGATTTAAACAAAGCAACAAATAGTAAGTTAATTTCGAAAATAAAAAATAGACGCTCAAAAGATATATTTTTTGAGAATGTACCAAATATCGCCTATTTTTCTACAAATGAAGATAGAGTAATAATAGAGTGGAATAGCTCTTGTGAAGACTTATATGGATACAAAAAAGATGAAGCGATTGGTAAAAAAATTGAAGAACTAATAGTCCCAAATTATCAACGAGATATTTTTATAACTGAGTTTAGACAAAAAAGCTCAATTTATGGGGAAGAACTAGAGTATATAAAAGCTGATGGCACAATGGTTGGAGTCTATGTAAATACTCTATTTTTAGATTGTGATGATACAAGTTGTTATTTTCACACTAGCATAAAACTATCTCAGATTAAACATACAAATGTTATAAAAGAGCTAGTTGGATGTGGGGAAATCTCAAAAAACTCTAAATTAGTCATCATCTCTTTTGACAAAAATGGTTATATCAATGATTTTAATCCTTTTGCAGAACAGCTTCTTGGATATAAAAAAGAGGAAGTTATAGGCAGAAATTTTGTTGAACTTTTTGTACTTCAAAGCTACAAAGAGAAAACTTTAGCACAGATTAATCAATCTTTTAAATCAAAAAGTCCACGAATGAAAAACGAACTACCTCTTTTATGTAAAAATGGTAGCAAAAAAATCATCCACTGGAAACAAAGCTTTGTAAACAATCACAAAGTAACATCAATGCTTCTAATCGGAGATGATAGTGCTTTTGACAATAGTGTGCAAGACCATCTAGAGTATTTAGCAAACTATGATGCTTTAACAGATCTTCCAAATAGAAATCTACTAAACAATAGAATGATTGAAGCCATAAATAAAGCTGTAAGAAATCGCCAAAAAATGATTACAATGTACATAAACTTAGACAATTTTAAATCTATAAATCATACTTTAGGATATTTGGCTGGGGATGCCCTCATAAAAGAGGTTGCTTATAGACTTCACTCTGAACTTCGTGATTGTGATACGGTTGCTAGATTTAACGGAGATGAATTTGTTGTTTTATTTGAAAATGTTGATGATGAACTTAGTGCCGGTTTGATTGCAAAAAGAGTTAGTAAACTTTTTGAAAAAGCATTTGTATTTAAAGACAATGAAGTTTTTCTTCATGTAAATATGGGTATTTCATTTTTCCCTTCAGATGGAAATGACACAAAAACACTTCTAAGAAATGCAAACTTAGCTATGAACAAATGTAAAGCAAACAAAACAGTAAACTTTCAATTTTTCAAAGCTCAAATGAATGAAGAACTTACAAATAGAACTTCCCTTGAAAAAAATCTAAGAAGAGCTCTTAAAAATGAGGAATTTTTTGTAGAGTATCAACCCCAAGTAGATGCAAAAGATGGAAAAATTATCGGAGCTGAAGCACTGGTTAGATGGACTGATCCTGATTTAAAAAGTATTCCTCCACTTGATTTTATCCCCATCGCTGAAGATACTGGACTTATACTTGAAATTGGTCAAATTGTTTTAAAAAGTGCTATAAATCAGATGAAAGTTTGGCACGACAAAGGTTATAATGAACTTAAAATATCAGTTAATATATCGGGAATTCAACTTCTACAAAGTAATTTATTTGAACAAATTGAAGAGATATTAGAGAGTAGTGGATTAGAGAGTAGATTTTTGGATTTAGAGTTAACTGAGAGTATTTTGATGGAAAATATAGATAGAGCAACTCTTCTTCTAAAAGCATTTCAAAAAAAAGGAATTAAAATCTCCATTGATGACTTTGGTACTGGTTATTCATCTTTAAATTATCTTAAAAAGTTGCCTATTGATATAGTAAAAATTGATCAATCTTTTATCCAAAATATTCAAAATAATGAAAATGATAAAATTATTGTAAATACTATTATTGCCATGTCTCATGCTTTAGGATTCTTGGTTGTTGCTGAAGGAGTTGAAGATAGTTATCAATGCGATTATCTTACAAAACACAAGTGTAATACACTTCAAGGATACTATTTTAATAAACCTCTAAGTGCAAAATGTTTTGAAGAAGTTTTAGAGACTTACAAAAGTCATGTTTAGATAATTATTGTAGTAGTCAAAAAATATAGGGATAGTTCAAAAGAAAGGGCTTGACATTTAGGTAAAGTGTAACAACTCAATCTATTTCTCAAATCAATTTAAAAAATAGATTGACCACTCATAATATCTCTAATAACTTCAAACTCATTTAAACCTCTTTTCCTAGCAGTATCTACAACTGATTTTAATGTTTCATAATCTTTTGCACCTTGAGATGATTTAAATTGTTGTGATACCTCACGGTAATGCAAAACTAAGCCAAAAAGAAGTATTTTAGTAGAAAAGGTCTAAAAATGGCACAGTTATCTAGAAGAGTTCAAAAGGTTACCAGATTATCGAAAATGTAAACAGTTAAAATTCAATGTAGGAGAAGTGATATTTATGTCACTTCTAGCCCTATTGGCAGGAGCCAATGGGTATGTAAATATGGAGATGTGAATTAAATCTAAAAAAAGAGAGTTAAAAGGTATTTTAGGACTTGGTAGTCCATTCCAATCCTAATAGTTACTTAATAAATACATATTTTAATCGCACCATGGAAACCAACGACAAAGCCTCAGCCAAATCATAAGTAGCATCAACAATTTTTTCAGCAATATTTTTAATCTGATTAAAGTGCAAAAAATACACCTTATTATCTATTTTATTTTGCTTTGAATTTAGTCATAATTGTTGGGGGCTTTGGTCTATCTGAAAGTGCTTAACGATGACTTTCCATTTCTACATATCGCATTTTCAATCGAAGCTATACTTCTCTCTTTAGCTCTTACCTACAAGATAAAACTACTCCAAGATGAGAAACAAGCCTACTTCTTCAACAGTCTCGATTAGTAAGTATGGGAGAGATGATAGCAAGCAATGGCGACAACCTCTAACACACCTCTCTGTTTTATTGTTCCCACACGCTAGTCAAAACTATGCACTTTCAGTGCAAGGCTTTAGCTTCTACAAATGTGTTAAAAGTTAGAATGAGGGTATGAGAAAAGGAAGTCACCCAAGAAGCAAGATGCAAGCTCATATAGTATGGGTAACCAAATATCGATACGAAGTACTAAAAGGAGAAATCCAAAAGAGATGAAGAGAGTTGATAATACAAATATGCGATGCAGAAGATATAAGAATACTAAAGGGAGTAGTAAGTAAAGACCATATTCATATGCACATAGAATACCCACCAAGCAAATCAATAAGCGATATAGTGAAAAGATTAAAAGGGAGAAGTTTAAGAAGATTACAAGAGGAATTTAAAGAGTTATCAAAACAATACTGGGGAAAACATTTTTGGGCAATAGGCTACGGTGTATGGAGTACAGGAAACATAAGTGATGAGATGGTTCAAGAATACCTAGAACATCATCGAAACCCATCAAATAAAGATTTAGGCACAATGATATTGGAATAGGCGTAAGTCAGGACTTTCAGTCCGCAAAATAACCTATGCACTTTCAGTGCATACCAGTCGCCACCTTAAAACCCCATTAAAAACTTCAAAAAAATCAAGTTTTTTACATTAATCCAAATATATTAACAATAATGCCAGTTTTTTATTTATTTTCTTACAATATAACCATCATGTACCACACTGAATTTTATAAAAACTAGAATCAAATTTTTCTCCATTTTTATAAAGTGCATGAGCAATAACAAGCATTTTTCTCATAACTGCAACTTGTGCTACAGTTGTATGTTTATGATTATCTATAAGTCTATCATAAAATATTTTCATCTCAGGATTAAATCTTACTGCTGCCATAACTCCCATAAACAAAATACCTCTATAGAGTTTAGAACCAGCCTTTGATATTTTAGTTTTTCTATTTACACTAGAGCCTGAACTAAACTCTATGGGATCAAGTCCAGCCAAAGAAGTTATCTGTTTTTTATTCGCATCAGGATATTTTATAAAAAGATGCATAAGTGCGATTGCTCCTACTTCTCCTACACCATTAATCGATAAAATATTATCCAGTCCATCAGACAACTTTTTATCATCAGCTATGATATGTTTAATATTTTGAATAATCTCTTTGGCTTTTTTATCAAACTCACAGATCTCTTTTTTTAAAGATTTTATAATATATTTTTCACCACCTTTGCGAGTAATAGCTTCTAAGTGATTACGAAACATAGTATTTTGTTTTACAGTAAGCTTGTAATAGCTCATAAGCTCTTTGATAGAATCAACAGCTTCATCAATAACAGGAACTGTTATTTCTTCATCTTTAGCTAAAACGATCGCTTCAGATAAAAGCCTAGCATCAAGTTTGTCGTTTTTATTTCTATTACCACTAGCCTTTGCAAAGTTGTGCGATCTCTTAGGGTTAATAACAAAAGATTTAATCTCATTACGAGAACAAAATTTCCTCAATAGTTCAGAATAACTTCCCGTTGGCTCAAAAACTAAAACTAAATCATCAAACTTTTTTTTATAAAGTTTTTTCAATTTTGAAATAAGTTTTTTAACCCCAATAAGAGAATTTTCAATCTCTAAATCTAATTTGTTGATGGGGATATAAACTGAAATAGATTTTTTTGAAACATCTAAACCTATGCTAATATCAGATAATGTATAATTCATAACCGTAAACCTCCATATCTTTGATTTGGAGAGTTTGGTAGGGTGGGAGTTAACTCCCATCTGATTTATGCTACACATAACACTTTACTGGTTATATACGATCTGGTTTTAATCTTTTTAACAATGAAAAGGAAAAAGAATATAAAAACCGACCAAGTCGCCACTCAGGTTTTTAGTGTAACTATCGGACTCAACCACAAGCTAGACAATTATTTAGTTTTAAAACTTAAACAAACTACTGCTTTAGTACAAAATCGATATATTACCCTAACAAATTCTCTTATAGGAAATTAACTAATTTCCTATAAGAAGAAGCATACCAGTTATGAACATCAAAAAAAATAGCCAAAATCCAAAAATCATAGAGAGTAAACTAAAAGAGGCAAGCTCCCAACTCTCATATATGTCAAAAACTATCGATGATTTTAGAAATTTTTATAACCCTTCTAAAACAAAAAAGAAGTTTGACTTGAAGGAGATACTATGCCCTTTTCCCCTCAAAGAGGAAGGGATAAATTGCAATCTTTCTTATCTTTTAGAACAAACTTTGCTCTTCAGCCCTCTTCTCTTTTCTATCTTGATGTTTTACATACTTCCGTATCATCTCACTATCAAGTCCTACTGTATCAACACAATAACCTTTTGCCCAGAAATAATTTCCCCAATATAGCTTTTGTTTCAAATTCCTATATTTATTTAGTATTCGTATCGCTGATTTTCCTTTTAACGCTCCAACATAATCCGATATTTGCAAGTGTGGGTTCCGCTTCGCTTCACGATATCTTTAGTGGTATCATAACTAAAAGATGTACATGATCTATTTGCACATTCAACTCTACAATATCACACTTCTTCTGATTTGAATATGCCCTAATTAACTCCTCTACATCTTTTGCCAACTCTCCCTTTAATATCTTGTTCCTGTATTTTGGAACCCAGACTATATGATACTGGCAATGCCATATACTTTCTGATAACCTTTTAAATCTACTCAATTGTAACTCCTTTTCATTGTTACAATCTATCCCTTGTTTTTATTATATCTATCAAGAGTTCAAACGGTAGAACCTTTGAACTCTGACCTTGCCCTGAGGACAAGGTTTCCTACATTAGAATAAAAATGAGTTTGAACAAGCAGTTTTAAACATCATGAATAATGCACAAGATGCAATTGTAGAAAAAAAAATAAAAAACCCTAAGATTATTATATCAATCGATAAACCAACCATAATGATAACAG
>JAMOMC010000009.1 GCA_027068765.1 Campylobacterales bacterium | reverse complement strand
GATAGTGTAGATGCAAAGGTGTTAGAAAATTTAATTGATGAAAAATTTATACCAGTTATCGCCCCTATTGCAGCTGGTAATAAGATAGGAGATATAGGTTTTAACATAAATGCAGATTTAGCAGCTAGTAAAATAGCACTCTCTTTAAAGGCTAAAAAAGTTATATTTATGACAGATACTCCTGGAGTTTTAGATAAAGATAAATCTCTAATTTCAACACTTTTTAGAAGAGAGATAGATATACTTATAAAAGATAAAACTATACAAGGGGGCATGATTCCAAAAGTAGAGGCTTGTTTGGAGTCTTTAAATGGTGGAGTAGAAAAAGCTCATATTATCGATGGAAGAGTAGAACACTCAATGTTGCTTGAGCTTTTTACAAATGAGGGGATAGGAACAGTAATAAAGATAAAGGATAGAAGTTGAAATTTATAAGCACTCGTGGAAATGAAGATGGCTTTTTAAAAGAGGTAGAGTTTTCGTATACTCTTTTAAATCCAAGTACAAGTTTTGGAGGGCTTTTTGTGCCTAAAACTTTACCTCTTTTAGATAAAGATTTTATATCTAAAAACTATAACTTATCGTATGAAGAGCTAGCTTTAAATGTTTTAAAAATGTTTGAAACCGACATAGAAGATGAAGTTTTAAAAGATGCACTTTCGCTTTATAAAAAGTTTGATGATAAAAACGATACAACACCTTTGGTGAAAATCGAAGATGACCTTTTTGTAAATGAGTTATATCATGGACCAACAAGAGCCTTTAAAGATATGGCACTTCAACCTTTTGGGCATATTTTATCACATCTAGCAGATAAAAGTGGCAAAAAGTATCTTATTTTGGCAGCTACAAGTGGAGATACAGGTCCTGCTACTCTTGATACATTTGCTGATAAAAAAAATATTCAAGTTGTTTGCCTATATCCAGATGGTGGTACAAGTGATGTTCAAAGACTTCAGATGGTTACACAAAGTGGGGAAAATCTTAAAATAATTGGAATTAATGGTAATTTTGATGATGCTCAAAGTGCTTTAAAATCTCTTCTAAGCTCCTCCTCATTTAAAGATGAACTTCAAAAAAACTCCATCTCTTTATCAGCTGCAAACTCTGTTAACTTTGGGAGGATAATCTTACAAATCATCTATCATATAAAAGGCTATTTTGAGCTTTTAAAAAGAGGTGAGATTAAAGAGGGTGAGAAGATTTATATTACAATCCCTAGTGGAAATTTTGGAAATGCTTTGGGAGCTTATTATGCCAAAAAAATGGGACTTCCGATAGAGAAAATCCTCATAGCTTCAAATGCAAACAATGTCTTGACTGATTTAATTAACGAGGGTAAATATGATATAAGAGATAAAGAGTTAATATCCACATCTTCACCTGCTATGGATATACTAAAATCTTCAAATGTTGAGAGAGTTTTATTTGATAAATTTGGTGCAAATAGAACAAGGGAGCTTATGGAGAGTTTAAATAGAGAAAATTTTTATACTTTAAAAGATTGGGAGTTAAAAGAGCTTCAAAGTGATTTTGCTGCTGTTTTTTCTGATGATGTGTTTGGAAAAGAGAGTATCAAAAAATATGCAAAAAAAGGTTATGTTATGGATCCTCATACAGCAACTTGCATTAAAGCATATGATAAATTAAAGAAAAAAAATCTGAAAATGATTCTCTGTTCAACTGCTGAGTGGACAAAATTTGCTCCAACTATGTTAAATGCGATTAATGATGATAATAAAAAATACTCTGACCTAGAGGCTTTAAAAACTATTTCAAAAGAGCTAAATATAGAGATTACACCATCTGTTATGGAGCTTTTTGATAAAGAGATTTTACACGATGTGATTGTAGATAAACAGTTGATTGAAGAAGAGATTTTAAAGTTTATAAAGAGTTAAATGCCTTTATCTAAATTAAATCAAGAGCAGTTCAAAGCTGCTACGGCTCCTTATGGAAACAATCTTATTATCGCATCTGCCGGTACTGGTAAAACTTCGACAATTGTTGCTCGTATTGGGTATTTGTTAAACAAAGGGGTGGATCCTAAAGATCTTCTTCTTTTAACTTTTACAAACAAAGCATCTGGAGAGATGATAGATAGAATTGCAAAAAACTTTGATGAAAAGCTTGCTAAAAAAATTCAATCTGGAACTTTTCATGCGATTAGTTATCGTCTTTTAAAAGAGAGTGGAAAAAAGATAGTATTAAAGCAGCCAAAAGAGCTTAAAATGGTTTTAAAATCTATCACTGAGAAGAGAAACTTCTCTTATATAGATGCAGATACTTCTCCGTATTCAGCAGGCTATCTGTATGATCTTCACTCTCTTTATCAAAACATGGTTTCAGATCTTGAGTTTGGAAAGTGGGTTAGTAAACAAAATGCTGACCATGAACCTTTTGAAGATGTTTATGATGATGTTTATGCAGAGTTTAAAGAGTTGAAACAGAGGTTTGGATATGTTGATTTTAATGATCTTTTGATAGATTTTCGAACTTTTTTAAGTGAGAGTGATGTAAAATTTCAAGAGATTTTAGTTGATGAGTACCAAGATACAAATAGGCTCCAAGGCTCACTCATAAGTGGTTTTAAAAGAGAGTCGCTCTTTTGTGTTGGGGATTATGATCAAAGTATTTATGGATTTAATGGAGCGGATATAAATATAATTGCCTCATTTGGAGATAGGTTTGAAGATGCAAAAATCTTCTCTCTAAATAAAAACTATAGATCCTCCGCCCCAATACTCTCTTTGGCAAATAAAGTAATTGAGAAAAATCCTAGAATTTACCCAAAAAAACTAGAAGTTACAAGAGATGGAGATTTTTCACCTCCTAAACTTATGGTTTTTGGTGAGCTTTTTGACCAATATAGTGCAATTGCAAAAAAGATTAAAGATAGTAAAACTCCTCACGAAGAGATAGCTGTGATTTTTAGAAATAACTCTAGTGCAGATGGTATAGAGGCTCACTTAAGAGAGCTTGGAGTTGGGTGTAAGAGAAAAAGTGGGACTAGTTTTTTTGATACCAAAGAGGTAAAAGCTATGCTTGATATGTTTACAATTTTGATAAATCCTAGAGATTTGATGAGTTTTATCCATATTTTTGAGTATGCAAAAGGGGTAGGTGGTGTTTTTGCCAAGGATCTTTTTGATGCACTTTATAAAGTTGGAGATGGAAATATACTAATGGGTATTTTACATCCAAAAGAGAAGAAAAACCCTTTTAAAAGAGGAATTGTAAACCATCAATTAGGACTTTTTGATGAAATTATCGAAGAGGAAAGTGTTATGAGGTTTAAAAAGATGGGTTTTGATGAGAAGTTTTTGAAAAATCCTATCTTAAAACACTCTAAAATAAATAATGACTTAGCAACTTACTTACATGCTTTTTATATTTTTATAAGCTCTTCAATTGATATAGATTCTCCACAAGCTCTTGTAAAAAATATAACAAAATCAAAACTTTTTGAACTTATAACTGAGAGATTAGCAACAAAAAGAGCTACAAGAAAAGATGCATCTATTGATGAGAGTATGAAAAAAGAAGCTCTTATAAATATAAAAAGAAAAGCTCTTTTACTTCAAGATTTATCCAGACCTTATAGTGATAAGTTTCGTTTTATCAATGCTTTGACTTTGGGAGGAGGGGAGCTTAGTGAGGGTGAGGGAGTTAATCTTTTGAGTATACATGCTAGTAAAGGTTTGGAGTTTAAAGAGGTTTATATCGTTGATTTAATGGATGGAAGATTTCCAAATAGAAAGTTGATGAGCAAAAATGGAGGAGATATTGAGGAGGAGAGACGACTTTTTTATGTGGCTCTCACTCGTGCTAAAGATATTCTTTATTTATCTTTTGCAAAATATGATAGAGTTAAAAAGATAGATTATATAAGATCACCATTTTTAGTTGAAGCTGGTATGTTAAAAGAGTGATTTTAAAGAAGTCTTGCTAAACCAATTCTTCCATATTGGTTCATTACAGCTCCAATTAACCCTTTCCAAAGAATTGAGTTTTCTCTTTTTATAGTTTTATCAAAATTTTCAATATTTAAACTTAAAAAGTTTTTTGGATTGATGACGTTTTTTATATACTTAATCTCATAATGAAGATGAGGACCTGTTGAGATACCTGTGTTTCCAAGATACCCGATAACCGTACCTTTTTTGACAAAATCACCCTTTTTAACCTCTAGATTTTTCAACATATGCCCATATGCTGTTTTAAAACCAAAATTGTGATGTATCATAACAAGATTTCCATACCCCTTATCAAAGCCAGAAAACTCTACTATTCCATCAGCTGTAGAGATGATTGGAGTTCCTAGTTTTCCACCAAAATCAAGACCGTGATGAAAACGCTTTTTGCCATAAACTGGATGAATTCTATATCCAAACTCTGATGTAACTCTTTTTGAATTCAAAGGATAACCACTGGGAATAGAGTCAACAATGAGCTTTTTTGATTTTGTTGATAGTGTTTGGAGAAGTTTTTCAATATTTTTATTGTCTATACTTTTTTCATTAACAATCTCTTCAATATCTCCAATTTTCTCTCTTAAAAGGGCATAATCAACCTCTTTTTTCTCAATACTCCTTTTAAGAGTAAGATTGTCTTTTATAAGTGCTATTTTTTCTTTTTGAATTTTATCTGTTTTTTGAGTGAAAAATATAGATACTACAGCTATAATAAAAAATGTAAAAGTGACAACTACCGCAATTGAGAGAAATATTTTATTTTTGTTTGTACTCTCCATAATATTTTAAAAACTCCTCTATAAGAGAAAATGAACCAAATACTAAGTATTTTTCATTTTCATTAATTTTTTTAAAGTCACTAAAAGGGATGTTTAGTTTTTTTATGATTTCACCTAAAATCTCTTTTTGTTCAACTCTTTCACTTAATATCGGCAAAAGTTCAATTTTTTTAATAATAGGAAGAAAGATTTTTAATATCTTCTCATAATTTTTATCTGCATAAGAGTTGTAAATCAAGATAATTTTCTCATTTTTAAAGTGTTCAAAAAGAGCAGCTGCCGCAGCAACATTATGACCTACATCTATTGTGATATTGTGATTTATCTTTTGGCATCTTCCAAAAAGTTTTAAATCTAGCATCTTTTCAAACTTTATATCAAAACCAAAAAACTTTGCTCCAGCCATACCAAGTAGAAGATTGTCAACAAAAAAATCTGCTAAATTTAACTTTTTTATTGTCTCTTTAGCCTCTTCAATGCCTTCAAAACAGAAAAAATGGTCATATCTAAATATCTCTAAATTATTTTTTCTTGCTACAGTTTTTGCGACTTTATAGATAATTTTATCTTCTTGTTTTCCAAGTATTGCAAATTTTCGAATAGCTTTTAATTTTGTTGTAGATATTTTTTCAACACTATCTCCTAAAAGTTCCTCATGATCTAAAGATATTGGAGTTACTAGAGTTAAATCACTTCCAAATACAGATGTCGCATCTTTTTCTCCTCCAAGTCCAGCCTCCAAGATAAGGTATTGACATTTTTGAAAACAAAGCATTCCTAAAAGTGTTGTATATTCAAAATAAGATAGAGATTTTATAAACTCTTGGCTTAAAATTGAGAGTAATTTTTGGTGATTTTTTTCAAGTACATCATCTTTGATGTCTTTTCCATCTATCCAAATTCTCTCATTGAATTTTAAGATATGAGGTGAGCTGTAGTGACCAACTTTTATATTACATTTGTATAAAAAATGAGCTAAAAATCGTCCTGTACTACCTTTTGCATTTGTTCCCACTATATGGATAATTATAGGAAGATCAAAATGTTCTCTTATACTATCCCAAGCTTTAGGCATTCTTTTATAGTCTATCTCTTTATAATATAGAGGTTTTTTATCTAAAAATTTTTTTAATTTCATGCCTCTGGAAATACTCTGTTTCGACCAGCGTCTTTAGCATCATACAATCTTGCATCCGTAAGTGTTATCAAATCACTCTGTTCATCTTTTTCATCACAATTTGCAACTCCAGCACTTATGGTTACTGAAACTTTTTGATCTTTATATAAAAAATCAAATCTCTCTACTTCTTTTCTAACTTTTTGTGCAAATACTAAAGCACCACTAAGTGGCGTACTTGGAAGTATTGCTAAAAACTCTTCACCTCCGTATCTGCCGATAATATCTATATCTCTTTTTAGTTCAAGAAAAATTGCACCCATCTTTTTAAGTATCGCATCTCCAGCTTCGTGTCCAAAAGTATCATTTATCTTTTTAAAGTGGTCTATATCAAAAAAGCATATTGAGTAGTTGATTTTATGCCTTCTAAAACTCTTATCAACTCTATTTAACTCTTCGTCTAAACCTCTTTTTGATACTAAAGAGGTTAGAAAATCTTTTTTACTCTCTTTTTTGGCAATACTTAAAGCACTCTCTAGTTTTTTTATTTTTACTTGCAGTTTTTTAACTATTATATCATCAGCTCGCATCTTTTCACTTAAAAGATCTGTCTCTATCTCTAGTGAGCTTGCAATTTTGATTAGTCTTAGTTTTATAGTTTCAAAATTGTGATCTTTATGGTCAAAGTTTTGAAGTTCTTTTTTTATATCTTTTATTCTATCGTGGCTTAGATTGCTGTTGTCTATAAAATTTACAATTCTTTCAGATACATCTCCTAAAAGTTCATCGAGTGAGAGAATTTTTCTCTTCACCTCCTCTTTGTCTATCTCAATTCTTTTTTTAACCATTGTTTTGATTTTTTTTTGTACATCTATTTCATTTATGATATGAGGTGCATTTTTAAGCTCATAGCTCAAACTAGCAAGCTCATCATCCATCTCATTTGTAAGAGATGGAGTAAGAGATGCTATTATCATTGAAGCCATTGCATCTACTGTCTGTATCTCTTTTTCTTTTGTTAAAGTTTTAAATATCTCTTCAATCGTAAATTCTAAATCATTTTTTGTAATTTTTGAGTAGTCATTTAACTTATCAAAAAAGCTATCATCATAAGATGTTAAAAAATCAAACCATTTATCTTTTATAATCTCAAAGGTGTTATAATCTGATAAATACTCTATCCTCTCTAAAGATGCATTTGCCAGTTCACTAGCTTTTTTATTGTGTAAAAGTGTTATATTTTGTAGTAATCTTTTTACTAAAGTTGTCAAAATTAAATTTTGTTTGTTTTTCTCTTGTCCAGCAAGACGATTTAATGAAGCTACTAAATATGTTAAAAGCTCATCTAAATTATTTATATTATACTTCTCAATATCCTCTTTTAAAAATGGATTTAGCTTAGAGATAAATTTCTTTTTTTTATTACAATCAACTAAATCAAAACCTTTTTTTGAAGCAATATTACAAAAAACTTTCATATAGTTATCTGGAGTTAATGGCGTTTTACTAGAGTTTAATCTCTTTAGAGTCTCTCTTACTATGTCGTTTATTGTCATTTAATTCTCCTAATAGCAATTTTTGATCTAAGCTCATCTAAGGCTTTTGCACTAGCAAACTTTATAGCTTCAAATCTTTTTGTATCTGAGATAAGTGAGTTTGACTCAATTGGAAAATCGTAATTTCCAGAAGTTGTAATAGTGTGGTTTTTATTCTCTTTGTCTATATATCTACTTTGTAGTAAAACATGAGTTTTATAAGCTGTTACATATCCATTTTTATCATATTCAATTGGTACAAATGATACAGATTTTAAAACAAGATATAGTTTTGATGTCGCATTTTTTTTATTTGATGCAATTGAGTGAAATTGGCTGATTATCGCTTCATTTACGGCATCTTTTATGATAACTGAGTTTTCAGGATCTTCTAAAGAGATTTTAACTTCCGCATAGATACTCTCTCCTAAAACATCTTTTGTATAAATAGAAGTTGGTTTATATCCACAAGAGCTTATAAAAAATAGGAGTAAAGTCAATAATATAGCTCTTATCATAATCTACTTCACAACCAAGTTTATCAGCTTATTTGGAACATAAATCTCTTTTATTATCTCCTTGTTTTCCAACCATTTTGAAGAAGCATTTTTTGCTAAGTTTAAAATCTTCTCTTTTTCAAGATTTTTATCTACCTCTATCTGTTCCCTTTTTTTACCATTAATTGTAACAGCCAAGGTAATTGTATCAACTTCAAAAACCTCCTGTGGTATTTTTATCTCTTTAAAATTCTCTAAATTAAAAAATTTTTCACTAAGTTCCCAAGATATATGAGGAGTTATAGGCTCTAAAATATGAAGAAGAACAAAATATCCCTCACTCCAAACATCAGGGTTTTCTTGATTACTTAGAGCATTTAAAGCCTCCATCGCTCCAGCTATCACTGTATTAAATGTAAAACTTCCCTCATATGCTTCATTTGATCTTTTAAGGGCTTCGTAGACTTTCATTCGAGCTAATTTTTCATTTTTTTCTAGTTTGCTGTGATCTATTTTTATGATTTTTGTACATTTTTGTACATTTTTAGATCTGTTAACCAGCTTTTTTATAAATTTATAAGCACCTTCAACTGCACTATCATTCCACTCTAACTCTTTTATTGGAGGAGCCGCAAAGAGTATGAAAAGTCTTGCTGTATCTGCCCCATACTCTTTTATGATTTTATCAGGGTCTACTGTATTTCCTTTTGATTTGCTCATCTTGGAGCCATCTTTTAAGACCATACCTTGGGTTAAAAGATTTGAAAATGGTTCATCTATATCGATATAACCCAATTTTTTCAAAGCTTTTGTAAAAAATCTAGCATATAAAAGATGTAGTATTGCATGTTCTATTCCACCAATATATTGATCAACACTCATCCAGTAATTTACATCTTTGTTATCAAATGCTCTGTTTTCTAAATTTTCACTACAATATCTTAAAAAATACCAAGAGCTTTGAACAAAAGTATCCATAGTATCACTCTCTCTAAGTGCTTTGTTTCCACATTTTGGACAGATGCAATCTCTCCAGCTTTTGTGATGCTCAAGTGGATTTCCCTCACCAGTAATCTTTACATCTTCTGGAAGAGTAACAGGAAGGTTTTGAATACTCTCAGGTACAAGCCCACAAGAGTTACAGTGTATAAAAGGTAGAGGTGCTCCCCAATATCTTTGACGGCTAATTCCCCAATCTCTTAGTTTATAATTTATTACTTTTTTGCCAAGAGAGTTTTTTTCAAAATGTTTAATTATCTCTTTTTTAGCTTTTGTATTTTTTAAACCATCAAATATATCACTATTTATAAGTATGCCCTCATCTGTAAAAGCAGATTTTGAGATATCGCTATTATCTGCTTTTATTACCTCTTTTATAGGTAAGTTATACTTTTTTGCAAATTCATAATCTCTCTCATCATGAGCAGGAACTGCCATAACAGCACCCCCACCATATCCAACAAGAACAAAATTAGCCACAAAGAGAGGTATTTTTTCTCCACTAAGAGGGTGAATAACTTCTAAATCAAGACTAATTCCCTCTTTTTCTAAAGATCCTCTATCCCTTTCGCTAACATTTTGCATTTTTTCAATTTTTTCAATTTTTGCTTTAGTTAAAAGAGAGTTTTGTATTAAGTATTTTACTATTTTGTGTTCAGGGGCTAGTGCAGAGTAGGTTACTCCGTAGATTGTATCAGCTCTTGTTGTAAAGACTTTATAGCTATCAAAATTGTTGTTAAGTTTTGTTTTTGACTCATCACTTAAAACTAAAGAGAACTCTAAACCTTCACTTCTTCCTATCCAATTCTCTTGCATAGTCAAAACTTGTTTTGGCCAACCTTTTTCTAAAGTTTTTAAATCTTCAAGAAGCTCTTTTGTATATTGAGTTATCTTTATATAATATCCAGGCATCTCTTTGTGGCAAATTTCATTATCACATCTCCAGCAACATCCCTCAACAACTTGTTCATTTGCCAAGACGGTATGACAACTCTCACACCAGTTTACACTTTGACTTTTTTGATATAAAAGTCCCTCTTCGTACATCTTGATAATAAACTCTTGCTCAAATTTTGTATATAACTCATCACTTGTAGCAAATTCTCTATTTTTTGAAAACGATAGACCAAGGTATTGTAATTCATTTCTCATATACTCTATATTTTCATAAGTCCATTTTTTTGGATGAAGTTTATGTTTTATTGCCGCATTTTCAGCGGGCATTCCAAAGCTATCCCAGCCAATAGGGTGAAGGACATTAAACCCTTGGTTTCTGTAATGCCTAGCAATTGCATCTCCGATTGTGTAGTTTCTAACATGACCCATATGGATTTTTCCACTTGGGTATGGGAACATGCTAAGTATGTATTTTTTCTTTTTTGAAAAATCTTTACTTGGCTCAAAACTATCTTTTTCTCTCCAAAACTTTTGCCATTTTTTCTCAATTTCTGATGGGTTGTACTCCAATTTTTCTCCTAAAACTCTTCTTTTGTTTTTGCTGATTCAATCAGCACTAATGCCATTGAGAAAACATTTGCAATCATCCCACCAATGGCTAAAGCAATAGCAGTTTGAGTGTCTTGAAACAAAAGTATCATTAAAAGTGCGGGTATGAGATGCAAGTCTGCTACCAAAGATGAGGCAAATAACTCTGCTGAGAGTACATTTTTGACTCCAATTTTTAAAAGAGTTGATACAAGATTTATACTAGCAGCTACAAAAAGAGCTGTTGTGTTATGCTCATATAAAAACCCTGCAGTTGTTGTTAAACTCATTAGAGCAAAAAATATAAATATAACTCTTCCCCAATCCATAACTATCCTTTATAAAATTTTGAAAACATTAAAGAGTACCGCCCTCATACTGAGCTCTTAATTTCTCTTTTTCTACTCTTAATTTCTCTTTTCTAGCTTCATTGAGTTTATAATCTTTAACATCAAATCCAAGCCATTTTAAAAATGGTGAAGCTATAAAAATTGAGCTATAAGTACCAACAACGATACCAACAAGCATTGTAAAACTAAATCCATTTATAATCTCTCCACCAAATAAAAATAGTGTCAAAACCACAAAAAATGTTGTTAATGATGTCAAAGTTGTACGAGAGAGAGTTTTTGTAACAGATTCATTAATAATCTTAAACAAGTCATATACTTTTGATCCTCTAATACCCTCACGAATTCTATCAAAAACTATAATTGTATCATTTAAAGAGTACCCCATGATGGTCAAAATTGCGGCTAAAATATCTAAGTTTACATCAATTGCAAAAAGGGCAATCATTCCAAGAGCAATAGATACATCGTGAATTAATGCAAAGATAGATGCAACACCAAATCTCCACTCAAATCTAAAAGCGATATAGATTAATATGGCGATGATAGATAAGAGCATAGCCATTAAACCTTTTGTACGAAGCTCATCTCCAACTTTTGGTCCAACCATATCAACTCTTCTTACCTCAAAATTTCCTGTATCTTTGATAAGTTCTCTTATCTCATCACCAATATCACTAGCAACAGAGCTTGAAGATGTAGGGACTTTTATAACAATTTCATCAGGGGAACCAAATTCTGTTACAGTTGCACTTCTATACTGTTCTATCTTAGTTACAGCTTCTCTTATCTCTTTTATAGGAGCCTCTTTGTCATATTTTACCTGCACAAGTGTTCCACCTGCAAAGTCTATACCATAGTTTAGACCTTTTGTAAATACTATTGCCCAAGATACTAAAATAAGTAGTGCTGAAAATATAAAAAATATCTTGCTTTTACCCATAAAGTCATATACTTTATCTGATTTAAAAAACTCCATTACTTCTCCTTCACTCTTATACCAAACCATTTACGAAGGTTCTTACTCTTGTTAATTCTTGGATATAAGAAAGTATAAAAACCATGAGTTCCTAAAATCGCTGTTAACATTGAAGCTAAGATACCTATACTTATAGTCAAAGAGAATCCTTTTATAGGCCCAGTTCCATAAGCATATAAGATAACAGCAGCTATCAAAGTTGTGATATTTGCATCTAAAATTGCTGTTAGTGCATTTGCATAACCCTTTTCAATTGCTGTTTTTATGGTAGCACCACTTTTTAAAAGTTCACGAATTCTTTCATTTATGATAACATTTGCATCTACTGCCATACCAACTGTTAAGACAATTCCTGCCATTCCAGGCAGAGTAAGTGTGGCTCCAAACATTGCCATAATTGCAATTATTAAAAACAAATTGGTAATAAGAGCAATATCTGAAATAACTCCTGAGTAACCATAATAGAAAATCATAAAGAAAAAGACGAGTAAAAATCCAGCAACTAGAGCAATTAAACTAGCTTTGATACTATCAGCTCCCAAAGATGGTCCAACACTTCTTTTTTCTAAAAGTACAACAGGAGCCAAAAGTGCTCCTGAACGAAGTGCAATTGATACATCATGTGCTTCTTGGATGCTAAAACTTCCACTTATCTGACCACTTCCTCCACCAATTCTCTCTCGAATTACTGGTGCGGAGTAGACAATTGAGTCTAAAACTACTGCCATTCTATTTCCAACATTATCACCTGAAAAATTACCAAATATCTTAGCACCTTCGCTATTTAGTGTGAAATTGATTATAGGCTGATTAGACTCATCAAATGCAACTCTTGCATCTATTAACATACTTCCATCTAGTATAGGAACCTCTTTTAGTATATGTTTGTCAATACCATTTATATCTGGCAATATTACGTCTCCATACTCAGCTGCTTCTGCTTCACTTAATGTATAGACTTGATCAGCTCTTTTTTCATCAACTGCCATCATTTGAAGATAAGCTGGTTTTGCTATAAGCTCTCTTGCTCTTTTCTCATCTTCTGGAGTTTTAATTCCAGGCAGTTCGACCAAAATCTTATCTTCTCCTTGTTTTGCAACTGTAGGTTCAGCCAAACCAAATTGATCTAATCTATTTCTAATGGTATCAACAGCTTGTTTTATAGCATACTCTTTAACACTAACCTTTTCTTCATCTGTTAAAAAAACTTCATATTTAAGCCCATTTTTTTGAACATTTAGACCTGGTATCTCCTCTAGCATTTTAGCTATATAGACAACTTCATCTGCATCTAGTAGCTCAAATGAGACAAACTCATCGTGAATTTTTAACTCATCTATAATGATATCATTATCATCAGTAGAAAATTTAATACTTGAAGCGATAGTTTTTATCTTCGATTTGATTGCCTCTTCAGTTTTGACTCCCAAAAGCATATGAAGCCCACCTTGCAAATCAAGTCCCAAGGTTATTTTAGAGCCTTTTTCTGTCTGTAAAAGTGATGGTATAGACATCACTACACCAAAAATAATGGCGACTATAAATATAATAAGTCTGTAGTTCATGCTAACTTGCCTGTTCCTCTATTTTTCTTGAGATAAATGATCTGTCTATTTTTACAATCGTATCTTCGTTAAGCTTTGCTTTGATAAAATCCTCTTCAGGTTTTAAAACTTCACAGATTAAACCACCGTTTGTGACAAATTTATCACCTTTTTTGAGAGATTCAATCATCTCTTTTAGCTGTTTCGCCTGCTTTTGTTGCGGTCGAATAATTAAAAAGTAAAAAATTCCAAATAAAACAACTAATGGTAATAACGATGCTAAAACACTTCCTGACTCTGACATATCCATCCTTTAAGATTAAAAATTTAAAGGATTATCTTAGCACTTCTAATATAATAGAAGGCTTTTTAATAGCTATACTTCTTTCACTTTTTATATATCTTTCATATTTTGAACTCCTAAATGAAGATATTTTAAAAATAATCAACTCTGTATCTGCAATTTTAGGATTTTATCTGCTTTTAAAAGCAGATAAAAAAACACTCTTTTGGGCAGGGTTTTTTATAGGAGGCTTGTGGTTTTATTGGATTGGATTTTCGTTTAGGTTTTATGGAGTTTCTTATCTTATACCTATTATGATGCTTTTTGTATCTTTTGGATATGGTCTGTTTTTTTGGATTATTGGAATATTTGTAAATCCATTTGCGAGAGCTTTACTTTTTTTAGGTTTTAGCTTTTTTCACCCTTTAGGCTTTAACTGGTTTATTCCTGAACTAACTTTGGTTAATACTCTATTTGGTGTTTATAAGTGGCAATTTGGGCTTTTTTTACTTTCAATTTCACTTTTTATTGTGCTTAAGTCTTGGCAGAGAATTTTTGGAGTTTTATTTTTAGTAGCTAGTTTAAATTTTGAAATTGGAAAATCTTTACATACCTCAAAACATAAAATTTATCTATCAAGCACTTATCTATCTCAAGATATAAAATGGGAAGAGTCATATCGCCAAGAGTCCATAAAAAACAACTTAGATATTATAAAAAAAGCTATAAAACAAAACTACGATATAGTTGTACTTAGTGAGAGTGCATTTGCGATGTTTTTAAATTTAGAAAAACAGATGATGAATGAGTTAAAAGAGCTATCAAAAGAGATAATAATTGTTACAGGTGCTCTTTATGCAAAGGATACAGATGCATATAACTCTACTTACTATTTTATAAATGGTGAGGTAAAAGTAGCAGATAAAGTAGTTTTAGTCCCTTTTGGAGAGGAGATACCTCTTCCAAAATTTTTTAAAAAGTTGATTAATGATATGTTCTTTAATGGGGCTAAAGATTATAAAACAGCTCTTTTTCCAACTGATGTAGAGATTAAAGGTGAAGTCTTTAGAAATGCTATCTGTTACGAAGCAACAAGAGAGGAGCTTTATGTTGGAAGTCCAAAGCTTATGATTGCAACTAGTAATAATGCTTGGTTTACTCCTTCAATTCAGCCAACTCTTCAGAAGATTTTACTTAAATATTTTTCTATTAGATATAAAACAGTTATTTATCACTCAGCTAATCGTGGGGGAACTTCAGTAATTTATTAACCTGAGAGTGAAAAATTATGAGACTTATGTTAAAATTAGGATAGCTTTTAAAGGTATTTTTTATGAAAATTATTTTACTACTACTTGGTTTATCAACTCTTGTTTTTGCTTCTATTAATGAGTCTTTAGTGTGCAAAAAATGCCATCCAATTATCTATAAAGAGTATTACAGCTCTTCACATGCAAAAGCATCAATTATAACCAATCCTATAAATAAAGCTATCTGGAAGCTTCACCCTGAGTACCATGATAACAATAATAGTTGTTCAAAATGCCACTCACCAAATTATAAAAAAGCTGGAAAAGATGTATCTATCTCATGTATTGATTGTCACAATATAAAAGATGTCATAGAGGAAGAAAAATCCAATAAAAATATTATAAACACCAAAGAGAGATGGTTTTACTCAGCAGATATTAGTAAAAAAGAGGAAAAAAATATTGAGTTTAAAAAACAATCAAGTTTATTTGGTCTCATCAATGAAACAGCTGGTTCAGCCTATCATAAAATCGACTATACAAATAGAGGCTATTATGATGGGAATATCTGTTTAGGATGTCACTCACATAGACTAAACAAACACGGTATCGATACCTTAATGCTTGATGCAAAGATTGATAAAAATGATAAAGAGAGTTGTATAAGTTGCCACATGCCACAAATTGTAGGTAGTAAAGTGACACTTTACAATAGCAAAACTCATGCCTATCATGGTATAGCAGGTATACATCAAATGAGTGAAAAGATGGGAGAATTTGTAGAGTTTGTAGTCAAAAAAACTGATAGAGGATTTAATATAAAAGTGATAAACAAAGCAAATCATGCACTTTTTGGTCATCCTCTTCGTTTAGGACTTCTTAAAGTTGAGCTCATAAGTGAGGGTAAAACTCTAAAGCTAAAACCATATGTTTTTGAAAGAACCTTATCAAAAGATGGGAAATTGTCTATGTCTTGGGATGCAGATGATGAGTTGTCAGATACACTTCTTTATGGTAAAAAATCTATCGATTATGATATAAAATTAAAAAAAGGTGATAAAGTAGCACTCACACTTGGACTATATCTTATAAAACCATTACTACTTGAAAAGTTTAAACTTCAAAATAACAAAGATGCAAAAAGATTTAGAGTATTAAAAAAAGAGCTATTTAATTTTTAATACTATGCTTTGAATTATAGCTCATTATAAGTGTTTTTCTCTTTTTTTCTTAAGTTTGAAAATAGTATACCTATCCATTTTGTATTTTGATTTGAGTCAAATGCGATTTTAAGTGTCATAGTTAGTGGGACTGCTAAAAACATTCCCGCAGGTCCTAAAACCCAACCCCAAAAGATAAGTGAAAAGAATATAACCGCAGCCGAAAGACCTAAACCTTGTCCCATAAACTTAGGCTCTAATACATTTGAGATTAGATTGTTTATCACTACATAAAAAAATGCAAGCCAAGCAACAGATGTCAACTCTAAACTTATTAACCCTAGTAAAAGTGGAGGAATTGCCGCTATTAATGAACCAACAACAGGAATAAAATTTAAGATAAATCCTAAAAAACCCCATAAAATTGGATAATCTATCTCAAAAAATATCAAAATAGTTGTTATAAAAGCACCAGTTAAGAGACTTGTTAATGTTTTTATTGTGAAATATTTTTGAATATTGTGAGAAAAGAGTTGAAAATTCTCTTTTGAGTCTGCATTACCTTTAAAGATAATATCTAACTTTTTCTCAAAATTACTCCCTTCAGCCAATATAAAAGCAACTCCAATAAAAACTAAAAGCATCTTTGATAAAAATAAACCAACATTTCCAGCCGTTGTAGCAGTTAGGTTAAAAAGTGCTCCAAAACTAAGATTATCCATAATCTCTTTAGGGTCGATAATAAATCCAAATCCACCAAGCCAAGCTATAACCTTTGTAGCTAAAGATTTTAGTTGTACCTCATAAAACGGTATATTGTTACTAAAATCTTTAAAAGAAGTATTTACAACATAGACAACAAAAAGTACAGCTGTAATTATTGTTGAAAAGACTATGATATATGATAAAAATTTAGGAACTTTAATCTTCTGTAATTTTGTAAGAGCAGATGAGATAATAGACGCTATAAAAATTGCTAAAAATAAGATTATAATAGCCTTACTAGCAAACTTCAATCCTCCAACAATGATAACAAATGCTGAAAAATAGAAAAAATAGTGCCTAATTTTCTCAATTTCACTCATTAACTCTCCTTTTTTTATATAAATGCATAGAGCTTTTTACGCTCATTTGAACTTGATAATCCTGATTGCATTCTATATTTTGTTACAGTTCTTCTGCCAATTTTTAAACTGAACTTTTCATCAACCTCTTTTTTTATCTTCTCATCACTTAAAGGTTTTTTATGATTTTCATTCTTTATAAGATACTCAATATAAGATTTGATTTCACTGTTGGAGGTGCTTTTATCATCTCCAAGTGCCACTGCAAAAAAATCTTTTATAGGGAAAATTCCTCTCTCACATGAGAGAAATTTGTTTGATACTGCTCTTGATATTGTTGAGTGGTGATGCCCAAGTTCTGCAGCTATATCATCAAGTTTCATAGGTTTTATCGCCCCTCCATTAAAAAAATCATATTGAAACTCTAAAATCATATTTGCTATTTTTGCTAAAGTTGCTTTTCTTAGACCAAGTGCATCTATAAGAGCATTGGCCTCTTTTATCTTTGTTTTTATAAAATCAAATTTTACATCAATTCCACCAATATCTAATTGTATATCTGGGTAGTACGATCTATTTAATGAAACTACTATTTTATCATCAATTTTATGTATGAAAATATCAGGAATGATTTGAACTTGTTCTTTTAAATACTCCAAAGCAGGGGGGTTTTGAAACTTTTTTATAACTCTTAAAGATGCCGTGAAATGCTCATCTTTTTGATACTTTTCAAGATTTTCAAAATCTTTTATCATTCGAATACAGCACTTAGCAACATCATCTTTTAACTCAAAATTATTAAGTTGAAAAAGAAATGATTCATATAAGTCAACTGCTCCAACACCACTAGGTTCAAGATATTCAAATCTTTTTCTTATCTTTTCAACTTTAGATGCATCTGCATTTAAAGTTTTAGCAATTTTTTCAATCTCTCCTTCAAAATAGCCATTTGCATTGATATTATCAATAATTGCAAAAGCAATTGTCTGCTCATTTATTGTTGGAAAAAGAGGTTTAATTACCTGTTCATTTAGTGTATCATAGAGTGATTTTTCATCTAATGTTAAAGCTTCTATCTCATTTGAAGATGAGTTTGATACACCTTTATTTCTAGTTGATTCAATTTTTGTTTTTGGATTGTTTTGTCTTATCTCACTGCCAGATTTTATCTCTACAAAAGGGTTCTCTCTTACTGCATTATCTAGAGTCTCTTTTAGGGTTTCTATATCAGCTTGGAGTATTGGTAACCAGCTTATGATGGAAGGTGCTTGTTTTGTTGTTATAGATGCATTTTGTCTCATTTTCATTTTCTAAAATTCTCCCCAAGATAGTATTTTTGTACTTTTTTACTATTAAAAATCTCTTCACTTGTTCCTTTATCTAACAGCTCACCACTTTTAATAACATAAGCTCTATCACAAATACTAAGAGTCTCTCTCACATTGTGATCTGTTATCAAAATACCAATACCAAGCCCTTTTAACTCTTTTACAATTTTTTGTATATCCATAACAGCAAGTGGATCAACTCCTGCAAAAGGCTCATCTAGCAGTAAAAACTTAGGCTCAATTGCCAAAGATCTAGCAATTTCACATCTTCTTCTCTCTCCTCCACTCAAACTTATTCCTAAGCGGTCTCGAATTGGTTCGATATTTAAAATATCTAAAAGATGCTCTGTCTTTTTCATCTGTTCTTTTTTGTTTTTTGTGACAATTTCACAAGCTAAAAGAAGGTTCTCCTCTACTGTTAACTCTTTAAAGATGCTAGATTCTTGCGGTAGATACCCTATGCCCATCTTTGCCCGCTTGTGTAAAGATGTGGCGGAGATATCTTTTTTGTCTAAAAAAATTGTTCCACTACTTGGAGCGATTAATCCACAAATCATATAAAATGTAGTAGTTTTTCCAGCTCCATTTGGTCCTAAAAGCCCAACAACCTCTCCACTACATACTTCTAGTGAGAAGTCTTTTATGATTTGGTGGTTTTTGATAGTTTTTGAGAGATTTTGTGCTTTTAGTTTATGTGCCATAACTTATCCTATACTCTCTTTTTTTATCTAAAGGTGATATTTCTACTTTAATAGATAAAAATCCCAACTCTTTTATAATTTTTTCTAAATTCTCATCTGCCCACTCTATAAAGTGATAACCTTTAAGTTCAAGATTTTCTAAAAGACCACTTTGTAAAAATTTGTCAACTCCTTCATTGTAAATATCATAATGATAGAGCTTATCATCATAGATATTTAAAATTGAAAATGTAGGAGAGCTTACTTCATCTTTTAGTCCAAGATGTTTAGCAAAGTTTTTTACTAAAGTTGTTTTTCCACTAGCCAAATTTCCAACCAAAAGAACAATACCATAAGAGGGAAGAAGCTCTTTTATCTTCAAAGATATATCATCTAACTCATCAATGGATTTTATCATCTTTTAAAGCTTATTTGAGATTTCTATAATTTTTTTAAGATGCTGTGCAGTCTTACCTGAACTTATTGCATCTTTACTCATCTCTAAACCCTCTTGTATATCTCTTGCACTCTCATTTGCAACTAAAGCAAAAGCTGAGTTTATAAGAGTTATATCTCTTTTAGCTCCTTTTTCTTGACCTTTTATAATATCCATAGTGATGTTAGCATTTACCTTTGCATCTGCTCCTTTAATCTCTAAAAAATTGCTTCGTTTTATACCATACTCACGAGGGTCAATCACCCCATAATTAATCTCTCCGTGTTCTAGTTTTGCAAAGTGTGTAACATCACTAACGCTAATTTCATCCATAAAGTCGTTTGAGCTAACAACAAAAGCTTTTTTAGTTTTAAGTCTAAAAAGAGCTTTTGCAACATTTTCAATATAAGCTTTATCAAAAACACCTAAAAGATATTTTTTAGCTCCCGCTGGGTTTGTGAGAGGTCCTAATATGTTAAAGATAGTTCTATGAGGTAAAGATTTTCGAATAGGCATGATGTGCTTCATAGCTAGATGATGGCTTTGGGCAAACATAAAGGTAAATCCACACTCCATTAGCATCTTTGTTTGTTGATGGGTGTTTAAGTTTAAATTTATCCCTAAAGTCTCCAACATATCGGCTGAGCCTGAGTTGCTTGTGATGGCTCTATTCCCATGTTTTGCTACAACACATCCTTGTGATGCAAGAAGCAAAGATACTGTACTTGATACATTAAAACTCCCACTCTTATCTCCTCCTGTGCCAACTACATCTATAAGCTTATCACGAAGCGACTCATCAATATCTAATTTTATAGAGTTTTTTCTCATAACTTCAGCAGCCGCTGCAATCTCTTCAAAGTTTTCACCTCTTTGATAGAGTGAACTCAATAACTCTTTTGCTTCGTTTTCGCTCATTTTGTTATTAAAAAGTTTCTCAAATTGCTCTTTTGCCTCATTAAAGTTCAACTTAGATCCTTTATATACTCATCTTGTTTGCTTTTTGGAATTGTTTTTGTTGTTGGAATTTGTAGTACTTCATAGCGGATAGTTTTCTCAAGATAGGCTATCTCTATAGTGTCTCCAACTTTTACATTTTTTGCAGGTTTTACAACAATCCCATTTAGAGATACAACTTTGCTTTTACACATATCTTCTGCAACGGCTCTTCTTTTTGTGATATTTACGGAGTTTATATACTTATCGATTCTCAAAATCTACAACCTAATCTAATTATTTAACTTCTATTTTATTGTAAAAATATATAAAGCTTTATTAAATCGGCAAATAATTAAAAATCTTTAATCATTTAGATTTTTTGTTGTTAATCTCTTTTTATTTTTAAATAGATTTTTTGTAACAACACACCCCATCATTTCAACAATTTTCCACTTCTAAACCATCTCCACTATCCCAGTTTTGTTCCACTCTTTTCAATTTTAGAAGTTTTTTTCTTTGAACTTATATACATAACTTTCTACACAAGTAACAATTAACCAAAGAATAAATTAGATTTCCAAATCAAAAGTATATTTTCACCAAACATCTATATTGTACTAATCTTATTTTTATAAAAATATCGTATAAAGTCACAGCAGGAGAGAGTGTTACATCTTCAGTTGTTGGCACAACATACTCTCTAGCTTTTATAAGATATAACATTGAAAATCCAGAGTTTTTAACAGTAGATTTCAGTCCTATAAGTATTTTTTGATAAAATTCCAATAAATTTTAATCAAAAAGAGGATATTCATGTCAAAACACGAGTTTCAAACCGAAGTAACACAGCTATTAGATCTTATGATCCATTCACTCTATTCAAATAAAGAGATATTTTTAAGAGAGCTTATCTCAAACTCTTCAGATGCTTTAGATAAATTAAATTACTTAAGTATAAGTGATGATAAATACAAAGATTTAAAGTATGAGGCAAAAATTGAAATAAAACTAGATAAAGATGCAAAAACTTTAACTATCAGTGATAGTGGTATTGGAATGAGCAAAGATGAGCTTATAAAAAATCTCGGAACAATTGCAAAAAGCGGAACAAAATCATTTGTAGAGAAACTTAGTGGAGATGCAAAAAAAGACTCTTCACTCATTGGTCAATTTGGTGTTGGGTTTTATTCAGCTTTTATGGTGGCAAATAAAGTAGAAGTTATAAGCCAAAAAGCTACTTCAAAAAGTGCCAATATCTGGACTAGTGAAGGTGGTGGTTCGTATGAGCTAGAGAGCTATAAAAAAGATACTCACGGAACTACAATTATACTTCATTTAAAAGATGATGAGAGTGAGTTTTTAGAGCCTTATAGAATTAAGAGTATTATAGAGAAGTACTCAAACCATATACCATTTCCAATTTTTTTAGAAGAGAGCAAAGAGGAAGATGGAAAAACAGAGATTACAAATGACCAGATAAACAAAGCTTCAGCCCTTTGGAGAATGAACAAGAGTGAGATAAAAGATAACGAATATAAAGATTTTTACAAAAGTATATCTCACGATAGTGAAGACCCAACTCTCTATATTCATACAAAAGCAGAGGGAACTATAGAGTATAACACTCTTTTTTATATACCAAAATCTGCACCATTTGATCTCTTTAGAGTTGATTATCAATCTGGGATTAAATTATATGTAAAGAGAGTTTTTATAACTGATGATGATAAAGAGTTGCTCCCAACTTATCTTAGATTTGTAAGAGGTGTGATTGATGTTGAGGATTTGCCTTTAAATGTCTCAAGAGAGCTTTTACAGCAAAATGTAATTTTATCAAAAGTTAAAAAAGCTTCTGTTAAAAAGATTTTGGGTGAGCTTAAAAAACTCAAAAACAAAGATTTTGAAGCTTATAAAAAGTTTTATGAAGTGTTTGGAAGAGTTTTAAAAGAGGGAATTATGGGTGAGTTTGAAAACCGTGATCTGCTTCTTGAGCTTTTACTGTTTAAATCTTCAAAAAGAGATGAGCTTATAGATCTTTCACAGTATAAAGAGGCGATGGGTGAAGATCAAAAAGAGATCTACTATATCACTGGTGAGAGTGCAAGTATGTTGAAAAACTCTCCACTTATTGAGGGTTTTGATGAAAAAGGGATTGAGGTTTTAATTCTTGATGAAGAGATTGATACGATAGTAATTCCAAATATTGGACAATACAAAGAGATACCTCTCTCTCCAGCAAACAGTGCAAATATAGATAAAGAGGGTGTTGATACAAAAGAGTTAGATGAGAAATTTGCTGAAATTTTAGTTAAGATGAGAGAAGAGTTAAAAGATGAAGTTAAAGATATAAAAATTTCCACTCGTCTTAAAAAATCTCCAGCTTGTCTTGTTTATGATAAAGAGGATCCTGATTTTGCGATGCAACAGATGTTAAAACAGATGGGTCAAGAGAGTCCAGCTGTAAAGCCTATCTTAGAGATAAATGCAGAGCATGAGATCTTTGCTAAATTAGAAAAGAGTAAAGATTTTGTAACACTTACAAATGTTTCTCATATTTTACTAGATTTGGCAAAACTTAGTGAGGGTATGAAGATAGAAGATAGTGCAAGTTTTGCTGATAGAGTAAATAAACTAATAGTAGGTTCACTCTAAAATTATGAAAAAGATTACTCTTCTTTTAGCTCTTTGCATCTCTCTTTGGGGTGATGTTCTGGAGATAAAAAACTTTGAGAGTGATCTTTTTTCAAAAAACAGTAATGAGTTAAAAAAGATAGAGTTTTCACTTTTGTTTGATGGAAGAGATTTAAAAGAGAGTAGACATAAAGTTATAGATGCACTAAATATCGTTATTAGTAGCTTTTATATTGAAGATCTTTTTACATCAAAAGGGAAAGAGAGATTTAAATCAGTAATCACAAAATACCTTACAAAAAAATATGCAGTAGATATTGATGATATATTTATACAGAAATTTAAAGTAGTAGATAACATAAATGTTGAAAATTTTATAGATGCACTAAAAAAAGAAGGTTTTTGCAAAGAGAGAAAAAATAGGGCTATATTTGATGATATAGAGATTGAAAAGTAGTTTTGCTATACTTGCAAAAAATATGGGGGAAGGTACTATGAAAATTAGCGGTTCGCAGATGGTAATTGAAGCTTTGAAAAAAGAGGGAATTAAAGTTGTCTTTGGTTACCCAGGTGGAGCTATTATGAATGTATACGATGCAATGTATACAAACGACTTTAAACATATATTGACTAGACACGAACAAGCAGCAGTTCATGCGGCTGATGGGTATGCAAGAGTTAGTGGAGAAGTTGGAGTTTCAATAGTTACAAGTGGACCTGGATTTACAAATGCAATAACAGGATTAGCAACAGCTTATACAGACTCAATACCATTAGTTGTGATTAGCGGACAAGTTCCAATTACGATGATAGGAACAGATGCATTTCAAGAGATAGATGCAGTTGGGATTAGCCGTCCTTGTGTTAAACATAACTATCTTGTAAAAGATGTTAATGATTTGCCAAGAGTTTTAAAAGAGGCATTTTATATAGCAAGAAGTGGTAGACCCGGACCTGTTCATGTTGATATTCCAAAAGATGTCTCTGCACAAATGGGTGTTTTTGACTATCCAAAAGAGATCTCACTAAAAACTTACAAACCTCATACAAAAGGTAGTGTTAAACAGATAAGAAAAGCTATAGAAGCAATTTGTAGAGCTAAAAAGCCTATTTTATATCTAGGTGGTGGGATTGTAAGTTCAAACTCTTCAAACCTTGTTAGAGAATTTACTAAGATGAGTGGAATTCCTGCTGTTGAAACTTTGATGGCAAGAGGAGTTTTAGGTCATGACAATCCTCTTTTATTAGGGATGCTTGGGATGCATGGAAACTACTCTTCAAATATGGCTATGAGTGAAGCGGATTTGATGATAGCCCTAGGACCTAGATTTGATGATAGAGTAACAGGGAGACTTGATGAGTTTGCAAAACATGCAAAGATAATACATGTTGATATAGATCCAAGTAGTATCGGTAAACTTGTTGATGTTGATTATCCAATTGTTGGAGATTTAGAAAATGTTTTGATACAGATGATAGAAGAAGCAAAAGATAAGATAAATCCTGATGATTATGAGGGTTGGAGAGGACTTTTAAAAAGATATGACGAGATACATCCTCTAAGTTACAATGAAAACTCAGATAGATTAAAACCTCAATGGGTAGTTGAGAGAATTGGAGAGATTTTGGGAGATAAAGCACTTGTTTCTACAGATGTTGGACAACACCAAATGTGGACAGCTCAATTTTATCCATTCTCATTTCCAAGACAGTTTCTTACAAGTGGAGGATTAGGGACTATGGGCTTTGGCTTTCCAGCAGCACTTGGAGCAAACAAAGCAAATAGTGAAAAAGTGAGTATAAACATAACAGGAGATGGTTCAATCTTGATGAATATTCAAGAGCTTATGACTTGTGTTGAGCATAAAATACCAGTTATAAATATCATCTTAAACAATAACTATTTAGGCATGGTTCGTCAATGGCAGACATTTTTTTATGATAAAAGATATGCTGAAACAGATCTTAGTATGCAACCTGATTTTGTAAAACTAAGTGAAAGTTTTGGTGGTATTGGATATAGAGTTGAAACAAAAGAGGAGTTTGATAAAGCTTTAAAAGATGCAATTAGCAAAAAGTGTGTAGCGATGATAGATGTTGTTATTGATAGATTGGAAAATGTACTACCTATGGTTCCAGCTGGCGGAACACTTTATAATATGATGTTAGAAGACAAGGAGTTATCGTGAATGAAATTAGAAAAGTAATATCTGTAATAGTCCAAAATGAAGATGGAGCATTATCAAGAATTTCAAGTCTTTTTGCAGGTAGAGGTTATAACATCGAGTCCTTAACAGTAGCACCAATTCCAGAGAGTGAGTATTCTCGTTTTACAATCGTTACAAACGGTAGCAAAAGAGTGTTGGAGCAAATTACAAAACAACTTCATAAGTTAATTCCAACTTATAAAGTTATCGATACATCAGATGTTGTTGAAAAAGAGATGGTACTTGTAAAAATCCCATTGGATGGAAATTTAAGTGGTTTAGATGCAATTTTAAAAGGTTATAATGGAATTGTCGCAAACTCCACAGAAGATTCACTAATTCTTATGGCAGTTGATGATGCAAATAGAATTACAAATTTTTTAAAAATTATCAAAAAATTCAAACCCTCAGAGATAGTTAGAGGTGGTTCAGTCTCTATGGAGAAATAGATGCAAATAATAGAATTAACAAAACTTTTAGAGATTCCATATGATGGTGAAGATTTTAATGTTTTAGCTATAAACACACTTCAAGATGCAGTCAAAGAGGAGATATCTTTTTTAGACAATAAAAGATATATAGACTCACTAAAAAAGACAAAAGCTGGAGCTGTTTTTATAAAAAAAGAGTTTGTAGAGCTTTTACCAAAAGGTGTCTTTGCAATTGTTAGTGAAAGTCCATATTTAAGTATGGCAAAAGCTAGCAAATATTTTGAAAAACCATTAATTAGGATAAGCAAAAAAGCAACAATTGCAAAGAGTGCAATTGTACAAGATGGTGTTCATATAGGAAATGGAGCATATATAGAAGAGGATGTTGTGATACTCTCAAATGTTCATATTGGTGAAAATGTAAGCATAGGGGAGGGAAGTATAATCCACCCGAATGTAACAATTTACAATGATAGTGTGATTGGTAAACACTCTATCATTCACGCAGGCAGTGTTATAGGGAGTGATGGCTTTGGATATGCACATACAAAACAAGGTCAACATATTAAAATTTATCATAATGGAAGAGTTGTTATTGAAAATGATGTAGAGATAGGAGCAAATGTAACCATTGATCGTGCTGTATTTGGAGAAACTATCATTAAAAAAGGGAGCAAAATTGACAATCTTGTACAAATTGCTCATAACTGTGAGATAGGAGAACAAAATATCATAGTCTCACAAGTTGGAATATCTGGCTCTTGTAAACTTGGAAAAAATGTAACTATGGGTGGACAAAGTGCCACTGCTGGTCATTTAGAGATTGGAGAAGGAGCTACCATTGCAGCAAGAGGAGGAGTCACAAAGTCCATAAAAGGCAATGAAGTATATAGTGGATTTCCACTAATAAAACATAAAGATTGGCTAAAATTACAAGCCAAAATATCAAAATTTTTTAATAAAAACTAAGGAGAGAGAATGGGTGGAGTAAGCACTGTATTAAAATCATTTAAATTATCTGGGACAAAAAATGGTACAATTTCAGTATCAAATATAGATGAACCATATGGAAATGAGTCTGAGGCTGTTGTAAGTATAGGAATATCTTTAAAAGGAGATAGTGATGAACCTGACTGGAAAGCACACATCCCTTATGAAAATTTAGATGATTTAATAGAAGCATTAACAGAAGCCAAAAGACAAAAAAGCTAGCATTAAGCAATATTTTAATATTATCCGCAACTAATTTAACAAGGAAATCGAATGAAAAGAACATATCAACCCCATAATACACCGAGAAAAAGAACACACGGCTTTAGAATCAGAATGAAGACAAAAAATGGCAGAAAAGTGCTTAATGCAAGACGAGCAAAGGGAAGAAAAAGATTAGCAGTTTAAAAAAAGAGTATAACTCTTTAAAAAATGCAAAACAATTTAATTACTTTTACAACAATAGCAAAAAAGAGCATTTAAGCTCTGCTATTATTTTTTACAAAAAGACCGACAAACTACAAGTAGGTTTTACAGCAAGCAAAAAAGTAGGAAATGCTGTAAAAAGAAACTTTGCAAAAAGACGACTTCGTGTTATTTTTGCTACTTTTAGAGATAATTTAAGTGGTGGAACTTATATATTTGTAGCTAAAAAAGAGATACTTGAGAGTGATTTTAAAAAACTAGAATTACAGATGCGAAAAGCATTTAAAAGGGTAGGGGCATATAAAAATGATAAGAGCTTTATCTCTTAAACTTTTAAAATTTTACCAAAAATTTTTTACACTTCTTGGATTTGGAAGTTGCAGGTTTTATCCAACTTGTTCAGAGTATGCAAAATGGCAATTTCAAAAAAACAATATTTTTAAAGCATTTTGGTTTACATTTACCAGAATTTTGAGATGCAATCAACTTTTTATTGGTGGTATTGATTATCCTATTGTAAAAAAGAGCTTAAAAAGTAAAAAAGTTTCTCTTCATAACAAAAGTAAAAACAGTTTTATTGTAGAATTTTGGCTTGTCCCAAAAGATGGTGATAAATACTATCTAATCAAAACATTCAAAGGAAAAACAATTGATTGACAACTTAACACAAACACAGAGGATGGTACTAGCTTTAGTACTAAGTTTTATATTTTTTATCGTTTGGGATTTTTATTTTTCCCCACAAAAAAAAGCTTTGGCTGATGTAAATCAGACTATACAAACAAATGCACAAAACAGTAGTAATATACAAGCCCCCATGAGTACAACAACACAAGTTGCATCTAATGGAAATCAAACAGCTTTGACTACCACAAATCCAATAAACATTGCATCTCCAATAGTTCCAAGTGGAGCAAAAACGATAACTACGATAAATGCAAAAAATTATAAGCTTACAATTGATGAGCTTGGAAGAATTTCAAAATATGAAGTTTTAAAAGAGAATTTTAAAAATGAAGATGGCTCTTATCCAAATCTTGTATCACCAGAGTTTAATCTAAAGCCTTTGGAGATTCGATTTAAAGATGCAGCACTAAATAACGAAGCATTTTCACAAAGTTATGAAACAGATATAAAAGAGATAAATTTAGATGGAAATAACTCACAAACAGTTATATTAAAACAGAAACTTTCAGTTACTGAAATTACAAAAAAGATAACTTTTAACTCCAATGGAACATACAAACTACAAATCTCTTTGACAACTCCACATGAGTTTTTCATAACTCCTGGCTTTAGACCAAACATTGAAGCTGACATGTATACATTTAAAGGAACTCTGATAGTAAAGTCAGATGGAACAATTGAGACAATTGAAGATGGAGATGCAGAAGGTAATGAAGTTTTTATGGGAGCTTCGATTTTATCATCAAATGATAAATATTACACATCTACAATTTATAGTTTTGATAACCGTATAAATATTTTTATGTCAAAAGATAGTGAAGATAGACCTCTTCCTTTTATAAAAGGAAATCAAAATATGACACTTGATGGTTATATGGGTGGAAAAGAGTATGATAAACTTCATTCAATTGACCCTAGATTAACTGATACTATTGAGTATGGATTTTTTACATTTATGGCAAAACCTGTGTTTTTGTTTTTAAAATATATTCATTCAATTTTAGGTAATTGGGGTTGGTCAATTGTTGCTATTACAATAATTATAAGATTTGTACTTTATCCTTTGACATACAAAGGTATGGTCTCTATGAATCGCCTAAAAGAGCTTAGTCCAAAAATAAAAGAGATTCAAAAACAGCACAAGGGTGAGCCACAGAAGATGAATGCTAAAATGATGGAGCTTTATAAAAAGAATAATGCAAACCCAATGGGTGGTTGTCTTCCTATGCTTCTTCAAATCCCAGTATTTTTTGCAATCTATAGAGTTTTGTTAAACTCAATTGAGTTAAAACATGCTGAGTGGATTGGCTGGTATACTGATCTTTCAGTTATGGATCCATACTTTGTACTTCCAATTTTGATGGGTGCTTCAATGTACTGGCAACAAAGAATCACACCAACAAACTTCACAGACCCAATGCAAGAAAAAATTATGAGATTTTTACCAATTATCTTTACATTTTTCTTCATGACATTTCCAGCTGGACTTACTCTATACTGGTTTGTGAACAACCTCTTTTCAGTAGCACAACAATATTATGTAAACTCAATTTTTGATAAAGAGAAAGCGAGAAAGGAAGCTGTAAACAATGTTGAGAGTTAGTGCTAAAACACTGGATGAGGCTTATATAGAAGCCTCAAAGGAGTTAAATGTTTCTATCATTGATTTGGATATTGAGATAGTTCAAAATGCAAGCTCAGGTTTTTTAGGAATGTTTAGTAAAGATGCAATTATAGAAGTTTATCTAAAAGGTGAAAAACAAAAAGCATCCAAGATAAAAAGTGAACCAAAATTTGAGAAGAAAGAAGAAGACAATTCTAGTCAAAAAGATGAAAATAAGATAAAATATGAGATAAAAGAGGGGATAAACAAACTACTAGATGCAAGCTGTTTTAATGTTGAATTAGTTGAGCTTAGACTTGATGGGGATGATTTATATATAAAGATAGATGGTGAAGATGTGGCACTTTTAATTGGGAAAGAGGGATATAGATATAAAGCACTCTCATATGCTCTTCATAACTGGATAAAAATCAAATACAACCTCAATATTTCACTTGAAATTGCTGAGTTTCTCAAAAATCAAAAAGAGATGATTGAGAAGTATTTAATAGGGATAAAAGAGAGAGTTGATTCAAACTCAAAAGCACAAACAAAACCCTTAGATGGAATTCTAGTAAAAATCGCCCTAGAAGATCTAAGAAAAACTTATCCTGACAAGTATGTAGCAATTAGAACACTAAGAGATGGTAGGAAAATTGTTATCGTAAATGAGTTTAGAAAGGCTAATTCATAAATGAAACAATATGTGCAATTAGCACAGCTTATGGAGTAGGGGGGATTAGCATTGTTCGATTAAGTGGTGACAAATCTTTAGAGATTGCAAAAAAAATAACAAAAAAATCTTCATTTAAACTCCGATATGCAACTCTTACAAATCTATACACATCAAAAAATGAGATAATTGACGAAGCAATTGTGATATATTTTAAAGCTCCTCATAGTTTTACTTGTGAGGATGTTGTAGAGTTTCAATGCCATGGCGGGATGATTTCGTCTTCCAAAATCATAGATGCTTGCTTAGAAGAGGGAGCGATATTAGCAAAAGCTGGAGAGTTTACAAAAAGAGCTGTATTAAATGGCAGAATAGACTTAACAAGAGCAGAAGCTGCTGCAAAATTAATTGAGAGCAAAAGTGAAGATGCAGCTAGAATACTCTCAAGACAGTTAACAGGAGAGCTTCAAAGATTTGTAGATGATTTAAGAGATAAACTTATCGAAATAGTTGCATATGTCGAGGTAAATATCGATTATGCAGAGGAGGATTTACCAAAAGACCTTCAAAAACAAATAGAAGAAAAACTTATAACTATAAGAGATATATTAGATACAACATTAGAAGGTTCAAAGAGTAGAGAAGGGCTGATTGATGGGTTTAAAGTCTCTTTGATTGGTAAGCCAAATGTAGGAAAAAGCTCACTTTTAAATGCTCTTTTAAGATACGATAGGGCGATTATAAGTGAAGTTGCAGGAACAACAAGAGATACAGTTGAAGAGAGTTTAAAAATCGGCACACATCTTGTAAAATTTGTTGATACCGCGGGGATTAGAGAAGCTGATGAGATAGTTGAAAAAATTGGCATAAAAAAATCACTTCTTGCTATAGAGAGTTCAGATATCGTTATAGCACTTTTTGATGGAAGTTTAGAAAAAGATTTCAATGATGAAAAGATAGTAAAACTTCTAAAAGAGTTTAACTCTTCTAAAGAGATTATTGTGGTTATAAATAAAAGTGATCTAGTTCAAGAGTTTAATACAAAAGAGATAGAGATTTTTTCTCCTTTAACGCTTAGTTGCAAAGAGAGCGTAGAAATTTTAATTGAGAGATTAGCTACTTTGCTTAATCAAAAGAGTTCTGCAGATGATTTAATCTTAATAAGCAAAAGACAAGTGGATGCTGTTTGTAATTCACTAAAATTTATAAATGACTCATTTGCTTTTTTAAAAAGTGGTGAGTTGGAGATTTTCTCTTATAATCTAAACGAAGCGATTTATCACATCTCATCAATAACAAAGGTATTTGAGAGAGATGAGATACTAGATAAGATGTTTGGAAGTTTTTGTCTTGGGAAGTAATTCTCTTTATTGCTGCATGTATTGGTTAACATAATATATATTCTCTACAAAATATATTATCACTATTACTACATCAACTATATCTTCTCCTATTGTCATGTGAAATTAAATCTATAGTCTGAAAAGAAGTATGCCCTTTTAACTCGATCAATGCTATATCCAAATCAAAACTAAGTGAATTATAATAATAGTATCGTTACCGCAAGCACTTAAATCTATGTTGATTTTCTATATCTGGATCTCTTCTAAATTTTGCATCTCTTCATCTGTAAAAAGTCTAGATATTGTGATAAACCTAAACCCCAAAGAGGTTTCAAGTGAAAAACCAGAACCTCTCCCCTCCTCTACATCTATAGTTATATGTGAATGTTTTGTATATTCAAACTGATCTTCTGCCATATAGAAATCACAACCGTTAATATTTCCAATTTTAAGATCCCTTCCTCCTAGCATAAATTCATCTTTTGAAAAGCACATCACAGCTGTACCATCACAACATCCTCCACTTTGGTGAAAGATAAGCTCACCGTGTGCATCTCTTAGCTTATCTATCACCTCTTTTGCTTTAGAGGTCACATCAACTCTGCTTGTTGGCATTTAGAAAAAGCCTAAAGCATTTTTATCATAAGAAGTTAGTACATTTTTGGTGTGTCTATAGTTATTTAACATCATCATATGTGTCTCTCTTCCTATTCCTGATTTTTTGTATCCTCCAAATGAGGCATGAGCTGGATAAGCATGATAGCAATTTACCCAAATTCTTCCAGCTTCCACTCCTCGTGAGAATTTTTGAACCTGATGCACATCTCTAGACCAAACACCAGCACCTAGACCATAGATAGTATCATTTGCAATCTCCATAGCTTCATCTTCATCTTTAAAAGTTGTTACACTTAGAACTGGACCAAAAATCTCCTCTTGGAAAATTCTCATTTTATTGTGACCTTTAAAGAGTGTTGGCTTTATATAAAAACCTTCAGGATGTGCTTCATTTTCAAACTTTGTTCCGCCTATTAAGAGTTCGGCTCCCTCTTGTTTTCCAATATCTATATAATTTAAAATTTTCTCATACTGCTCTTTTGATGCTTGAGCACCCATCATGGTATCACTCTCCATCGGATCACCCATCTTGATAGCTTCAATTCTCTTTAGACATTTTTCCATAAACTTATCATAGATGCTCTCTTGAATTAAAGCACGAGATGGACAAGTACAAACTTCACCTTGATTAAATGCAAACAGCACTAAACCCTCTATCGCTTTATCTAAAAACTCATCATCTTTATCACAGACACTCTCAAAGAAAATATTTGGAGATTTACCACCTAATTCTAGTGTAACTGGTATGATATTTTCAGATGCATACTGCATTATGAGTCGTCCTGTAGTTGTCTCACCTGTAAAGCCTATCTTTCTTATATCTGGGTGTGTAGCTAATGGTTTTCCAGCTTCTAATCCAAACCCATTTACAACATTTATAACACCTTTTGGTACAACATCTTTGATTAAATCCATCATCACCAAAATAGAGATAGGTGTCTGCTCAGCTGGTTTTAAAACCACACAATTTCCAGCAGCGATAGCAGGAGCAACTTTCCAAGCTGCCATCAAAAGAGGAAAATTCCAAGGAATAATCTGCCCAACAACACCTAAAGGCTCATGAATTTCCATAGATACAGTATTTGCATCCAAATCACTCACACTTCCAGATTCTCCACGAATCACAGATGCAAAGTATCTATAATGATCAATCGCCAAAGGAAGATCAGCATTTATAGTCTCTCGAATAGCCTTGCCATTATCCCAAGATTCACAAACTGCAAGAGCTTCAAGATTTGCCTCCATCACATCTGCAATTTTATTTAAAACAGCAGATCTTGAGGCAACTGAACTCTTCCCCCAACTCTCAAATGCATCCCATCCAGCAGCAACTGCCAAATCAATATCTTTCTTATTTGATTGTGCTACTTTTGCCATTAGTTTATTGTCAATTGGCGAAAATTTTTCAAAATATTTTCCATCTGTTGGAGCTACAAACTCTCCACCTATAAAATTATCATATTCCTCTAAAAACTGCGGTCTGTCGTATGCCATGTGATGTTCCTTAAAATTTATAATTTCATTAAAAAGATAATAAAAACTTATCTTTAAACCTCTATTTTTTAAGTTTTTATTATAGCAAATATTTTATAATTATCTAATAATATTAAAAAATTATAAAATATTTGCTATAATAAGTTAATTAAAATTATATAAGGAAAATTATGAGTGACTTAAACAGACCAGAACTTTATATAAATAGAGAGCTCTCTTGGCTTCAGTTTAACTCTCGTGTACTATGCCAAAGTCAAAAAGAGTCAAATCCACTCTTAGAAAAACTAAAGTTTATCGCTATCTACTCCACAAATTTAGATGAGTTTTATATGATAAGAGTGGCAGGACTTCAAGAGTTATACTCAGCAAGAGTACCTACAACAGGTCAAGATAAGATGACTCCAAAAGAACAATTAGCTGCGATTCACTCATATATTGCGGATGAAAAATCTATTTTAGAGAGAAACTACAAAGATATAGTCTCAAAATTAAAAAGTACAAATCTTCATATATTGGGTTACAATGAGTTAAATGAAGAGCTAAAAAAGAGTGCAGATGAATTTTTTTATGAGAATATATTCCCAGTTATAATACCAATAGCTGTAGATGCAACTCATCCATTTCCACCTCTAAACAACCTCTCACTCTCACTTGCTGTAAAATTACAAGATAACGAAGATAGTCAAATTACAAAGTTTGCAATGATTAGGATACCTAGACTTTTACCTCGTTTTGTAAATATTGGAAATGGTATCTATATCACACTTGACTCTTTGGTTAGAGAACATGCAGATGATATTTTTCCTGGCTATGATATCTTGGCGGCGACTACATTTAGGGTTACTAGAAATGCTGATATTGTTATTGAAGAGGAAGAAGCTGATGACTTTATGGAGATTCTTGAACAGGGTTTAAGAAGGAGAAAAAAAGGGGCATTTGTTAGATTAGAGATTGAGAAAAACTGCGATAAAGCACTTTTGGATTTTTTAATCTTGCATCTTGATATAGATGAAGAGGATATATATGATTATGATATTCCTCTAAATCTAAGTGCTTTATGGAATATCATCTCAAATAAAGAATTTTCTCACCTAAATGCACCAATGTTTCAACCTCGCTCTCTCCCTCCTTTTAATAAAGATGGCTCAATCTTTAAGATTTTAGATCGCCAAGATGTTATGATTATGCAACCCTTTGAGAGTTTTGATCCTGTTGTCTCTTTTATCCAAAGTGCGGCAAAAGACCCTAAAGTTCTCTCTATCAGAATGACACTCTATCGTGTTGGTAAAAACTCTCCCATAGTCCAAGCACTCATAGATGCAGCTAATAATGGCAAACAAGTAACTGCAATGGTAGAGTTAAAAGCTAGATTTGATGAAGAGAACAATCTTATCTGGGCAAAAGCACTAGAGGAGTCAGGAGCCCATGTGATATATGGAATTCCAGGGTTTAAAGTGCATGCAAAAATTGCTCAAGTCATAAGAAAAAGTAATGATAAACTCAAAATTTATCTACACTTCTCAACAGGAAATTACAACGAAACAACTGCAAAAATCTACACAGATATAAGCTACTTTACATCAAGATCAGAGTTTCGAGCTGACTCTATTACATTTTTTCATATCCTAACAGGTTTTTCAAAAAATAAAAAATTAAACAATCTTAAAATGTCACCATTTCAGATGAAAGAGTCTCTGCTTGATATGATAAAGATGGAGAGAGAGAAAAAGAGTAGTGGTAGAATTATCGCAAAAATGAATTCACTTGTAGATGCAGACGTCATAAAAGCACTCTATAAAGCTTCAAATGAAGGTGTTGAAATTGACCTTATCATAAGAGGTATTTGCTGTTTAAAGCCTGGAATTAAAGGGGCAAGTGAAAACATAAGAGTAAAGTCAATAATAGGAAAATATCTAGAACACTCAAGAATTTTTTACTTCAAAAATCAAACTCCTGGAACTTTTATATCTAGTGCTGATTGGATGCCAAGAAATCTTGAAAAGAGATTTGAGTTGATGATTCCTATATATGATGAAGAACTATCTTCAAAAATAAAAGATCTTCTAAATCTACAAATCAATGACAATGAACTCTCTTGGGAGCTTCAAAGCGATGATAGCTATAAGATAATTGAAAGAGACAAAGATACAAAAAGTATAGATTCTCAAACTTACTTAGAAAGCTATATCAACAAAATATATAAAGCAAATACAAAAAATACAGAGATAAATAGACAAACAAAAATAAAGAAGATATTCAAATGATACTAAATTATAAAGATTTAAAACCAAAAATAGGAAAAAACAGTTGGATAGCTCCAAGTGCGGATGTGATAGGAGATGTAACTCTTGGAGAGGATTGTTCTATCTGGTTTGGTACAGTTATAAGAGGTGATGTTCATAAGATTGTTATTGGAAATCGTGTAAGTGTCCAGGACTTAAGCATGGTACATGTGACTCACTATAAAAAAGAGGATAAGAGTGATGGAAACCCTACAATTATCGGTGATGATGTTACAATTGGACATAGAGTCATGCTTCACGGATGTGAAATTAAAAATGCTTGTTTAATCGGCATGAGTGCTACAATTTTAGATGGTGCTGTAATTGGAGAGGAGTCGATAGTAGGAGCAGGAAGTTTAGTGACTAAAAATAAAATTTTTCCTCCAAGAAGCCTTATTATGGGTTCACCTGCAAAAGTCGTACGAGAGCTAAATGAAAAAGAGATAAAAGAGCTTTATGCATCTTCAAAAAGATATGTTAGTTTTAAAAATAGTTATAATTAGATTAATTTTTTAACATTTTTTAAAAGCTTTACATATTCCAATATAAAATTTTGAGTTTCTAAAGTTTGAAATAGTGAGAACTCTAGAGTATTATGCATATCATCAACCAATATATAAACTCTATCTTTTTCAAATATTGCCCAGAAATCTTTTTTATTCTCTTTTTTAAATTCTATTAGCTTTTGAACAATAGTATCTTCTAACCTACTCTCTCCATCTTCTGAATAAAGAGAAAAGTCACCAAAACTGCCAACAAATTTTAACCCCATATAAGGAGGGTTTATATAGTCTCCTGCCTCAAACTCTGCCCTTTTTTCACCCTCTCCTAATAGATATTTTTGATTATAATTTTTACCAAGTTTTAACTCTATTATCAAACCATCAAATCTTTTTGTAAAGTGTTCACCCTCCTCTGTATCTATCTTCATGCTCTCTAATGTAACAAAAGATAAGTTCACTTTTTTTCCTGCATCTTGTAAAATAACTTCTCCATCACTTGTGATAGTCTCAATCTTATGAGAGAAAATCTTTAATCTATTTAAAAGTTCAATATCAATTTTTTTATCTTTTTCCCACCTAAAATTCGGGTCTACTTTTTCAATTAATTTTGGGATTAGAGCATTTTGTAGCTGTTTTTTATACTTTGTATTTAAAATATAATAACTACCAACCAATATGATAAATCCAAACAGAAGTGAAGGGAGAAAATTTGAGCGAAATTTTATAAAAAAAAGTATATTAAGCAAAACTACAATTAAAGCAATTAAGCCAAATTTTTTAAGCCAAGCTACCCTTTGAAGCTCAAATGATTGTAAAAGTGAGAGTATATCTGTGCCGTATTCCATAAAAAACTCCTATTTGTTAATTGTAACAAATAGGGTTTTTATATTTAATGAAGTTCTTCGTTTAGTTTAACTTCTCTTGTGCTTCTAAAAGCTTTTATAGTGCCGGTAATGCTATCTTGTCTAAAGTGAACACCGTTTAAATCAGCTAATACTCCACCTTTAAATACATCTGTATCATTAGCATCCCAGTTAGGATTTGCATCTTTGATTTTATTAAACTCTTCAGTAGAAATTGTAACTTTTGTACCTTCTAAAATTGTAACACCTGCATCCACTATACATCCATCACCAAGTGGAACACCTGTAACTGAGTTTGCACCAAGAAGAGTATTTTCTCCAATACTTATAGGGTTTCCATCAGTACCGCTTAAAACCCCTAAGATACTAGCTCCTCCACCAACATCACTACCGCTTCCAACAATTGCAGATGAACTTATACGACCCTCAACCATTACAGGTCCTGTTGTTCCTGCATTGAAGTTTATATAACTAGCCCCTGGCATAACAGTTGTTCCACTATGAAGCTGTGCTCCCATTCTAACTTTGCTTGTCTCTAAAATTCTTGTGTTTGAGGCTGGAATGATATGTTGTAAAAATCTAGGAAACTTATCAACAGAGTTAATTTCTGGATACTTTGCATCAAGTTTTAAAGATATTTCATTCTCTCTTAACCACTCTAACTCAATAGGAGTATTTCCACTCCAAGCAACATTTTCTAATATCCCAAATGCTCCATTTAAATTTAAACTTCTTAAATCTGCTTTTGAAGTTGAAAGAGCATAAAGTTTTAAATAAACACTCTCAACACTTTTAGGGGCTTTATCTTCAAAAATAAATACAACTTTATATGATTTATCACCTATTGTATCAGTTGCAAAAAGTTCATTTATATGTTTTATAACTTGTACATTTTTATGTTCCTCTCCAACAGCTTCATTTAAAAATGGTGCAAAAGCATTCATGGTATTTAAAACAAACTCTCTTGTAACATCTGTCACAAACTCATCTTTATTAAAATCAACACATATGCCACACTCATTTAAAGAAGCTATAAAAACAGCCGCTGAACCAAAGTTTTCATTCCAGTTTATGATAGGATAAGTTGCTTGGAGAATTTTTTCACTATTTTTCTGTCCTCTATCTACCCTTGCAATTCCAAATCCGATAGGCTCTTTATAGTTTTTTATCTCTTTTGCTTTTGTTACAAATCTTTTAAATTCATCACTGTTTTTTACAACTTCCAATGCCATCTCTAACTCCTATCTCTTCTTTGACTATTTGACCTTGATCTTTGATTTCCTCCTCCGCCTCCACCACCACTTCGGTTTCGGTTTCCTCCTCTGTTGTTTCTACCTCTATTATTTCTGCCTCTGTTTCTACTGTTTCCACTACCTTCTCTCTCAAATCTCTCAAAAAGTTTATCAACATCAGCTTGGCTTTTTCCAATTCTATTTGAGCCTTGAATGTCGTTATCTTTATAGAGTATTGTTGCAATTTTAAGTGCTATATCTTCATCAACAAACTCTTTTTTCAAAACTTCTACTAACTCACGAGCTATATCATTTGGCTCTTGTTTTCTTATATCTTCTATGAGTGAATCTTTGTTTTTCATCTGTACATCTTGGATTGTTGGAATTACTTTAGACTCTAACTTGCTTCCTACATCTTTTTGAATTTTTTTAAGAGAGTTAAACTCATGAGGAGTAACGATAGTAACCGCCACTCCTTCTTTTCCAGCTCTTCCAGTTCGCCCTATTCTATGAACATAACTCTCAGAATCAAAAGGTATATGATAGTTAAAAACATGGCTAACATCATTTACATCAAGTCCACGAGCTGCAACATCTGTAGCTATCAAAGTCTCTAATGAGCCTTTTTTAAAAGCACGAATTACCTCTTCTCTTTGTCTTTGCTCCATGTCTCCGTGAAGCCCTTTTGCACTCTGTCCTTGAGAAAGCAAAAAAGTAGATAATCTATCAACCTCTTTTTTAGTACGGCAAAAAACGATACTTTTAACAGGATTTTTATAATCCATAAGTCTTATAAGAGCATCATCTCTCTCTCTATCATCTACCACATAATATTGCTGTTTTATATTTTCATTTGTTGTGTTATTTTTTGTTACTGTCACAAATTCTGGACGATATAAAATACTTTTTGCTAACTCTTTTATAGGTTTTGGCATAGTTGCTGAAAACATCAAAGTCTGTCTGGTTCCACCAAAATGAGTAAAAATCTCTTTTATATCATCTAAAAAACCCATATCAAGCATCTCATCAGCTTCATCCAAAACTACAAACTTAGGAGATATATTAATTTGTCCATTTGACAAAAGATCTAAAAATCTCCCCGGAGTTGCAATTACAACCGAAGCTTTTTCAACATGTTTTATCTGTCTACTATAAGAGCTACCACCGTAAACAGTAGCTGTATTTATACCTAGATATTTTCCAAAACGAAATATCTCATCACTAACTTGAGTAGCAAGTTCACGAGTAGGAACTATAACAACCGCCTCAACACTACCATCACACTCCATCAAGTTCAAAACTGGCAATCCAAAAGCTGCTGTTTTTCCTGTTCCTGTATGAGCTTGTGCTACTATATCTTTTCCATCTAATACAATGGGAATAGCTTCAGCTTGAACTGGGCTTGGCTCTTTAAAACCTGCATCTTTTATAGCTTTAGCTAACTGTGGTTTAAAATTAAAATCTTCAAATGTCATTTATTTTTTCTTTATGTTAATATCATAAATACCATACAAGAGCCAACAAAGTTACCTGCTTTTTCTTCATAACTAACCGACTTTATCACGGTAACTTTTTTATAAAAATCATTGTTGTGAAAACTGTTGGTTAAAAGGGGTATTTATCTGTTTTCATACTAGCTAAAATAAACTAAAAAGTAGATTACAAAAAGTTTTTGTTACAAGAAGTTACATAATTAATCTTTTATTAAATTAATTATGTAAAGTATATACAAAATGTTTTTTTTATATTAGAATAGCTATTGGATATACTTAATTTTTTACTCTAATAATTAAAATTATTCACAATTTTATCTTTCTAAAAATCAAGGAGACATGATGAAAAAAATATATAAAAATACTCTAGCTTTAGCGCTATCGATAAACTTAGCAACTACTTTAAGTTTACAAGCAGAGGTAATCCAACTAGAAGAGGACATACAAAGTAGTATCTGCCCCTCTACAGAGATTAGCTACTTAAATAATTTATCTACACACACTTTAATGGAGGGCAAAGCAGAGATTGATTATAGCTGGGATAGTGATAAATATAGCTTTACACCAAATGCAAATGGAAGTGTAAAAGTAACTTACAATAGTGAAGAAAGATTAAGTGTAAAGATTGACTATGTCTGTAATGGGAGTGGGATTTACAGATTAGCTGATGATTTTTCTGCAATATCTGGATCAACAGAATTTAGAGTATTGGCAGATCAAGAGGTGCATATTGGTTTATGGGATTGGGATAATGGACCTTACCTATATGACTTAAATATAGAGTTTACCCCTGATGATGATACTGGTGGAGATGACGATAACGACACAACACCATCAACACAAACAATCTATGAAGATGCCCAAAATGGAAATACCGATGGCTGGGAAAATCTACGAATACACCCTGGTTTGATTACAAATATTTTAACCGAAGGTAATCGGGTGATAAATCTAACAGGTCCAAATGCAGATAGTTATCGTGCATCTTATATACTTAAGATGGATGATGGAAGTAATTGGGCAAATAGTGAACAGTTTGTTGTAAAATGGGATATCAAAACTTCTGATCGATATGAACTCTTTTTTTATGCAAAAAGTGATGATGATGCTAGTATTTTAAACTATATAGGATATGTTAGTGAATTTCCTGAATTGGAAGGTTATAGTTTTGATGCAGCTACTGGGTACTGGTCAATTGGTGAAGAGATTTTACATGATTGGGGTAGATATGTTTATAATGTAATTAGCGAAGATACTTCTATACAATTAACATCTTTTACAAAAGACCTTAAATCCGAAGCATTAAATACTTTGGGTATTAACTTGACTTCAGTAGAGTATCTACATGTTAATGTGATTGGTACTGAATCTAGCAACATAATTCTAGACAATATTTTACTTCAAACAGATATTAATTCTACCAAACCAATAAACACCCCACCTGTTGCAATAGAACAAAATATAACCGTTGATAAAAACTCTTCTGTAGATTTTACACTCACAGCAACAGATGCAGACAATGATACTTTAAGTTTTACAATCTCTTCAGATGTATCTAATGGAACTTTAAGTGGAAGTGCTCCAAATTTAACTTATACTCCTGATATAGGTTTTATAGGAGTTGATAGCTTTACATTTTCTGCTAGTGATGCAAATGCATCTAGTACAAAAAGTATAAATATAACTGTAAATGATGTAGAGAATATAGTAGAAATACAAGAGAATGAAGCTTTGAGTGAGCATTTTTTAGGTATGTCTATAGGTTTGGATGCAAGTAAAATAATCATAAAGGGAGATATTGTACCAAATTGGGATATGGATAGATATAGTTTTAACTCAAATAGTTTAGATGAGATAAAGATAACTCTTAAAAATGAAGATGGAGAAGATATGCCATTTTATGTTATAAAGAACTATTTAGAGTTAATTTCACAAAATAGTGGTGGATTTTATAGTCTTGGTGGAGAATTTTCTCTAATTACAGTTATGATTATCGCTGAAAATACTACAGATACAAATAAGGAGTATACTTTAACAATTGAACAATAGACAATATTTAGAAAGAGTATACCGCTCTTTCTAAAAACCTGTAAAACGACCCTCTAGTAATTTTCTATCAACAAGTTTTTCCAACTCCTCTAAGTGTTCATTTTCAGGCATCCTATAGATATGCAAAATCCTTTTTGCTTTTTTATACTCTTTTAATTTAATTGAACAATAAAGTGCATTTACATTTAGATATGTTGGCATTAAGATATTGCTATTTTCTAATGAAGTATAGAGATTTAAAAACTCATTGTACTTTTTATCTGTATAAAAATCATCTAGTTTTTCAAAAGCACTTTTTCTAATATCTAAAGCTTCACTCACACTGTTTTCTACTTTTACATATTTAAAGAGTTCTCTAACTTCACCATCAGCAACAACCTGACTCTTTTTAGACTCTGTTTGTACTTTTTTAAGCCCAGATTTTTTTAACTCAATCTTTTTTAAAAGTGCCAATGATTGAGGAAACTTTCCATCTTTTAAAACATCTTCTAAAAGAGCTTTTGATTTTGATAAATCTCCTTGCCAATAGTACAAAGTCGCCAATAAATTTCGTCCATATTGACTTTTTGGGTATCTATCTATAAAACTATTTACACTCAAAATAGCCTCTTTATCATCCCCATGATTATAAAACTCATATGCAACACTTTTCATCTTCAAATACTCTTTGAAATTTCCATTGGCACTCAAAGAGAGAGACAACTTAAAAAAAATCAAGAAAATCACTAAAATTTTCACTTTCTACCCTTTTATAAATACTTTTATTTATATCGGTATAATGTGAAAATTATTTAATTTTTATAACTATAAACCATTTGCAAATTCAAACTACCAAAAATAACCAATTATCCACTTAAGAATTTTTACAATTTCTAAAAACAATTTTCAATTGATTTCACTAATTTTACAATTTAGTAGAGGAGGCATGGGCTACTATGAATTTATAGATTTGGAAGTGTTATATTTCTTCTGTAATACTTCTATCAGATATATTTAAAACATGAAAGAACGAAGTTAAAAGAGGAGAGTTTAAGTGTTTTACAATATTGGCGATTTACACATATCAAAGGAGAGTAGATGGCATATAAACACGATTACGACAAAATTCTCACCCGTCTCACCATCATACTCTCACGCCTAAACGACGGCGAAGCCCTCTCTATCGCCAAACTTGCTTCTGAATTCAATGTTTCTGAACGTACTTTACAAAGAGACTTCAACGAACGCCTCATCTCTTTTCCTATCTACCAAGATAAGAAAAAATGGAAGATGCAAGATGGCTTTCGTTTAGAAAAAACTACCTCAATAGAAGATGCCGTTGTACTTGACATCATGGAAGGTATCATCGATGGCAGTAGTGGTGCATTTGCACTCAAAGCCAAAAAGCTCCTCTCAAAAATCAAAAATGAAAAGTTCAATCCTATCTATACCAAACTAAACATAGAAGACATCAGTAATAAACTCAAAGAGATCCAGCAACTTGAATCTGCCATCAAAAACAAGCAACTTATAACCTGCCAATACAACTTTGAAACAGACAAAAAAACATTAGCCCTAAAACCACTAAAGATAGCAAACTATGAAGGCTACTGGTACCTCCTAGCCCTTGATAAGAGAAATAACAAACTCAAAAAATACTACCTGAAAAATATCAGTACTATCATGATAAAAGAAGAGACATTTACCACAGATAACACCCTTGATAAAACTTTAGACAATGCAATATCCATTTGGTTTGATGAAAGCAAAGAGCCTTTTAAAGTCACACTCTTAGCAGACACTAAAATCGCCAAATACTTTCAAAGAAAACCCTTATCTAAAACACAAAAGATAACAGAGTTTTTTGAAGATGGAAGCATAGAGTTTTCTATAATGATAAGTCATCAGATGGAAATAATGCCTTTGGTGAAGTATTGGATACCGCTATTAAAAGTCTTGGAGCCTTTGGATATAGCTAAAGAGATTGAAGAGGATTTAAAGATTTATTTAGCCAAAAGTGCATCTGAAAACTCAACTCTATACTTGGCTAAAGCTCTGACACCTGCATAACATCATCTAAATCAATCTTCTTTTTATCGATAAGTCTTAAGAGTATATCCAAAGAGCGATGGGGATTATTTTCGCCTGTTTCGTACTTGTAAAACGACCTTATACCGCCACCAAAAATCTTACCAGCTTCTTGCTGTGTGAGATTTAACCTTTTTCTAATAGCTTTAATCTCTTCGGTTTTCAAAAGATGATCAACACTCCGTTTAAAATCAACAATATCTTTTTTTGTAGCTTTTATATCATCTGCTGACAAAAAACTCTCTCTACAACTTAGACAATACTTAGCAGGTTGAGAGATAGTTATTTTCTCCCCTTTGTACTCATAAACGGTATCTTTTTTTTTATGTTCTAACTTACCATAGCATATAGGACAATTTTTCAATCTCTCTCCTTGAAAGATATGATGATAGCATCATCATTTATCTGTAGTTTTACTCTCTGCATATCAAAATGATGAGTAACTCTCTTTTCCAAGTAGTTCCTTTATTTCAACTGTCATTTTAACCTATTAGGTTAATTTTGTCAAGTTGATTATTTTTTAAAAGTATACTATTTAAAAAGATTTAAGTAAAATTTTATTTCATTTTGAAATGTTTTTTTAACTTTTTATCTAAACCCAGCCACATTAACATCTTCAACCCCTTTAACCCTAACTTCATCTTCCAATCTCTCCACAAAATCTCTCAAACTCACCATAGGTCTAAATCTATTTTGTCTCACAACAGCTGCAAAGTCTCCAGGGGTGAGGTATCTTAAATTTTCTACAGATTTTCTGCATGAAAAAGAAGGTTTAGACAAATTTAACTCCTTACAATACAAAACAAACATATTCCAAGCTTGCTCTTTTTTTAGATAGTCAAACTCTAATTTTAAATCAAATCGTCTAAGACTTGCACGATCTAGATTATTCATCAAGTTTGTTGTAGCTATGAAGATACCTTCAAAATTTTCCATCTGCACAAGCATCTCATTGACTTGAGTTACTTCCCAGTTTCGTACGGCTTGTGTACGATTAGCCAAGAAACTATCTACTTCATCAAAGATTAAAATTGCTTTTTCCTCCTTTGCTTCTTCAAAAGCATTAGCTATATTTTCCTCTGTTCCTCCTACCCATTTACTTATCAAATCGCTTCCTTTTTTTAAAAGAGCAGGTTTATCTAAGCTTTGGGCTATATATCTACCAAAGGTACTTTTGCCAGTTCCAGCTACTCCATAGAGACATAGGCGAGCATTTTGGTGTTTTTTGATACCCTGTGCCAAAACCTCCAAATCCATGGTTGTATTGATAAATCGTGAGTCATAGAGATTTGAGAGAGGATTAGTGAGACTCTCTTTTATCTCTTTGTATCCTTGTGCTTTGAGTGTGTTGTTTAGCACTTGTATAAATACTTTGGAACTTTCATTTGTCTGTATAGCACTCATCACTTTAGCTGCACGAGTGATAAGTGCCGGTGCGATATTTTTATTTTCAGAAATAATTTTGATACTTTGTTCATCAAGAAAATTATTAGTGTATTTTTTGATGATTTGAACTCTTTTTGATCTTTTAGGTATAGGCATCTCAATACTCACATCAAAGCGTCTTATCATGGCATTATCTATACTATAGATATTGTTTGTTATCCAAATAGTTGGTACAGTATTGTTTTCAAGGATTCTATTTATCCATGCTTTATCTTTCTGTTTTTTAGACATAAATAGACTATCACTACTATCAAAGATATCCTCTGCTTCATCATACATCAACATAGTATTTTTGTAAGCAAAAAATGTTTGGGCTGTTTTATAGGCCATAAGGCGCTCTTTACTACTAATAACTTCATCACTTGTATCTGCATAACTTATCTCATAAAGATTTATATCTAGTGCTTTAGAGATAACTTTTGCTAATTCTGTTTTACCAGTTCCAGGAAGTCCGTAAAGAAGTATATTTACCCCTGATGTTTTTGTTTCATAGGCAGTTTTTAAGTAAGGCAAGAGGATATCGATATCTTTTTGTATATGTTCATAATCTTTGATTGATAAATCACTTTTATTACAAGGTCTTACAGAATCTTTTATCATCTCAGATATATCTTCATCAAGATTTAACATATTGTCTGCAAACTCTGAGCTAGTGATCTGAAATTTTGATGATATACTCTGTGTATCATTTTTGAAAATAGTAATTAGAGAGGATTTGCTAAATTTTGAATCTGATTTAAAAGCATTATTGATTCCAGATATAGGAATATCCAAAATAACACTAAGTATTTTTTTGGCTCGCATTGTATTAAGACTATTACCAAGAAAATTTGTTGTCATTTGAAGTATTGCATACTGGTCTAGCAGTATAAAATACTCTAATATCTGCTCTTCATAACCATTGAGATGCATAAGCTTAGATATTTTCTTAATATTAGCAGTCAAAATTTTAGAGCTTGTAAATCTCTTTCTCTTTTCAAATTTTAGAAGATTTTTTTTGAGTATAGCAAGTGGTTCTCTTCGCTGAAAATCCTTAGCATCCATATCTACAAATTTACCCAAATCAAGAAAATAAGCTACTTCATCTCTTAAAAAAGAGTTATTTTCATCTAAAAACTCTTTATTTCCATAAAGCTTTATGATGATTCTAAGCATCCACAAGGTAAGTTTATCTACCAACTCTTTTTCTACAAATTCTGTTTTGTCAAACTCTTGCTCTGACATTTTTATCTTTTTTTTTCTTCTTCTTTTTACCATCATGTACTCCTAATCAAGTTTTGTGATAAGAGTATATAATAATGATAAGACAGCTTTATGTCTGGTTTTTTTATTATCTATGTGCTTGTAGAAGAGGGAGTACCATAACAATTCCAATCAACTATTTATATATTCACTTTTTCAAAATTTTGTCAGTATTTCACTATAAAATTATTTAGGCAAAGAAATGTTATGAAATTAAAAAAGAACGTGAGAGGATGATTGTAAGACGAGTGAGAATTTTGTCATAATTATGTTTGTATACCATAAATTTTATTTTTCACTTTCAAATTTTGATTTAGAAGATTATATATCTTTTAACTTTTCCCATATCTTCACCATTGCCAAAGTATCTAAATAACAATAGGCTAATAAATCTGCTCGTATTTTTTCTCTTAAATTTTTATCTTTTAACAAGTGAAGATTGGCAAAAGTATCCATAGCCATGCCACCATTTTGTATCTCTAACTTTTTATAATTTAATTCATTATCATTTGGAAAAAGTGCAGGAAGTACAGATTTTAGAGAGAAACTACCATTAAAATCAGGATGATAATAGCCTCTTTGTCTAAACGGCACTATCAAGTCCACAAATCTATCAGTCAATGCCAAAAGTGCATCTAAAAACTCAACTCTATACTTAGCTAAAGCTCTGATAACACCTATCTCAAAGCTTTTATTGTAAGCTACGATACTTCCAGTTGGTGTGATATCACTAAGCATCTGAGCTATCAACTCTTTTCTTGGGTCGCTGTTTTCATCACCTAAAAACTCTTTGTGTTCAACTCTTCCATCTTCATAGAGAATATGAAGAGAGTATTGAAATGGTATCTGAGCATAAGGTTTTTGTCTATCAAATCTAGGGATAGCATTTTGAAAAGTCTCAAAATCAAAAAAATTTAACGGATAAATAGCACTCTGCAAAAACTTTTTTATGATAGGCTTATCTATATGAGGCTTTTTTGTTTTGGCTGTATTTATCTGTAAAGTTTGTGTGCTATTTAATACCATGCTTGGTAAAATATCATCATAGTGCAATATCCCTTTGCCATACATCTCAAATTTCTTTTTTCCACTCATCCAGTAGAGATTAAAAACCGATGGAGTTGGTACATGTGACCAACAATGACTATAAAAGTCGCAAGTGTAAGGGTTGTGGCAATGTTTACCGATGTCGATATTTGGCATAGATTTTGAGAGCATTGTTTTCATCTGTTGTAAATTGTGTTCTATGGAAACCTGTTTATCTTTTACTATCTCTGTAATATCTACTTTGGTAAAAAGTGCTTCTATATCTAAAAAACTTTCTCTTATATAACTGTTGTTGATATGTATGATATAGGCACGGTTTAACTTCAGTGTATCACAAAGTGCATACCACTGTATCGATGTATCGTTTAGATGATACTCTTTAACTTGTGTAGATGATTTTACTTCATAAATATCCCAAGTGTTACCATTTTTGACCAAGATATCTGCCATAGCAAAGATACCTTTTTCTCTAAATGTTGCTTCATAAATAACTTTAGTATCACTTGCTATAAGCTCTTTAGTTTTTTCTGCCATGTTAGAAAAATCATCAGGATTAAACTCTACCTCCTCACCATCAGGAAACAACTCTTTCGCTAACTCCCCAACACTACCACCTGTTTTAAAAAGCGACTTAGTTTGTTCATCTGGAGTATCTTTTAACTCAGGATTGTTTTTATGGAGCCATAGGGATTTATGGCATTGGAGTCCTCGGATGTATTGAGATTTTGAGAGGGTCATGGGTGATTCCTTTTTATTATGACAGCTTTATGTCTAGTTTATAATAGGCAAACTAATCCTAATTTTTTTTATAGTTATTCAAACCTCTTTGCTTCTGTTGAGTTTGTTTGATTTTAAATTTCTCTATTTTATCAAAAAAATTTTTATATTTTTCTTCTTCTGTCATCTTTATACCTTTTCAAATATTTAACTATTCTATCTAATTACAATTAAGCAGAAATTATTTATATAAACCTAACTACCTTAATATCTTAAACCCCTTTCACCATAACTTCATCCTCCAACCTCTCTACAAAATCTCTCAAACTCACAAGCGGACTATGCTGTGAAAAATGGATCAAAAAGAGATAGAGAAAAAACCCAACAGCCATCATCACAAATAATCTCACATAAGCAAACAACATTATCAAAATAATTATTGTCAAATCAATCTTAAATTGGAAAAAAATCTATATTTTGACCTCCTTATTTCTCTTCATAAATAATTTCGATAGGAGGACTCCCCTTGTCTACAAATCTTGTAAATCTTTTTTGAAAAACTATATTTGCATTTCCCACAGGACCACTTCTATTTTTACCGATAATTAACTCTGCATCCTCTTCTGGTTTTTCAATAAAAGTACTTCTATACTCTCGCCCTTCAGCTTTAGCTTTTTTCTCTTTCTCTTTCTCTGCACGACCCTTATAAACATCATCACGATAGACAAAAAGAATGATATCTGCATCTTGTTCAATACTCCCAGACTCTCTAATATCACTAAGCATTGGTCTTTTATCATGACGACTCTCAACACCACGATTTAATTGGGAAAGTGCAATAATTGGCATATTAAGCTCTCTAGCTAGCAGTTTTAATCCACGGCTAATTTCACTCACTTCTAAATGTCTATCTTTACCACTTGTGCCATTCATAAGTTGAAGATAATCAACTATCATAATAGCAATCTCTGGATGTTGCATCTTTAACTTTCTAAGTTTACTTCTCATCTGGTTTATATTTATCAAACTATCATCATCTACAAATAACTTTTGACGACTTATGACATCGGTTGCACGAGCCAGATCAGACCATTGATCATCACTCATATCACCTACTTTTAAATTTTGAAGAGGTATAGAAGTTTTTGCACTAAGCATTCTTGTCATAAGCTCTTCTGCAGGCATCTCTAGTGAAAATATAGCAACACCTCTACCATCATCAAGAGCTTTTTGAGCCATATTTAAAACAAGCGAAGTTTTACCCATAGCAGGACGAGCTGCTATTATTATGAGTTGACCTTCAGTAAATCCTGCCGTATGTTCATTTAACTCACGAAATCCAGTATCAACCCCGATAATTCCATTGTTACCTCTTTTTTTCATTTCATGTATATGTTTTATGGTAGATATAACCATCTCACTAGAGTCACGAAACTCTTTAGTTGTTGCATCAAGAGATATTTCATAAAGTCTTTTCTGTATAACATCAAGTACATCATCACTTGGCAAATCTTGATCAATAGCTACCTCTTTGATCTGTCTTGCAAGTTTAACAAGCTCTCGTTTGACAGCTTTCTCTTTGATCTCACCTATATAAGCTTGTGAATTTGAGAGCGGACTTGAAGAGATAATCTCTATAAAAACATCTTCATTAAATTTGTTTTTTTGAAGTAACTTTTTACGCAAAAACTCTTCATCTATAGGTTGGTTCTCTCGCTCTAGCTCCTCCATAGCTTCAAATATACTACTATGATCTGGCAAGTAAAAATCTCTAGGTTTTAGTTTTGCCGCCGCCTCCTCATAAAGAGCGGGATCAAAAAGGATTGAGCTTAAAACTGCTCTTTCGATATTTAAATTGTGTAGTCTATTTTCACTCATATCTGCTCTTCATAACCATTGAGATGCATAAGCTTAGATATTTTCTTAATATTGGCAGTCAAAATTTTAGAGCTTGTAAATCTCTTTCTTTTTTCAAGTTTTAGAAGATTTTTTTTGAGTATAGAAAGTGGTTCTCTTCGCTGAAAATCCTTAGCATCCATATCTACAAATATACCCAAATCAAGAAAATAAGCTACTTCATCTAAAAACTCTTTATTTCCATTAAGCTTTATGATTCTAAGCATCCACAAGATAAGTATATCTACCAACTCTTTTTCTGCAAATTCTGTTTTATCAAACTCTTGCTCTGATATTTTTATTTTTTTTCTTCTTATCATTATGTACTCCTAATCAAGTTTTGTGATAAGAGTATATAGTGATGGTAAGACAGCTTTATGTCTGGTTTTTTTATTATCTATGTGCTTGTAGAAGAAGAAGTAATTATAAATAGTATAAATATTGTTATATTTTAGTCGATATTTGTATAAACATAGGAGGTACTTGGTTAATGGTGCAAGAACTAGAGAAAGAATATATTTTTACCAAACATGATAAGACTTTGACTAAAGCTCTTAATGCAGATCCTTTAGGTTTTCAAGTAATATGGACATATTTTGGGCAAAAGATATATAAAAATAAAATAAACTCTGCAACATTTGATATAAGGCTTTTTAATTTTAATCTATTTAATCATGTAGTTATATATCAACTTATCCAAGATGATAATAAGACTGACATTGGTGAAACATTAATACTATTAGAAAACATGCTTATATGGAGTTGGTTTAAAAACCAAAATGAATTTATTAAAAAAGGATTAAATGGTACAGAAAAAGCAGAAAAAAATTGGAATATTCCAAATATTACAATTGATAAATTAAAACAAGATTTAATAAAAAGCCAAAGTTCTACAGGAGTTAATGGAAGATATAAAGGGGCATTTGTAGAGATGGGCTTTTTTGATACAGACTATAACTATGATAATGAAAAGATGAAAAATGTCTTG
>JAMOMC010000008.1 GCA_027068765.1 Campylobacterales bacterium | reverse complement strand
AATCTTCCCTCCATCTCACTCTCAACATCTTATCTTGAACCTCGTTTTAGGATTTATGGTGAAGAGACAAAACTATACCCACAGATGATGAAGATAGATTATATGGATTATGTTTATGAATAACTCTTCATTTTTAAATTTTCTGTTTCTGCTTATTTATAAACATAGGGCAAAACATTTGGCGATATTTATAATTTTGCTTATCTTGGTGGCACTTCTTAGCTCAACTCTTTTTATAACAAGCTCAATCAAAAAAGAGGTTTTAGATACATTAGATGCACAGCCTGATTTTATCGTTCAAAAGATTAGGGGTGGGAGAAGTGTTGATATTGATACTGATATTGTGGAAGAGTTTCGCTCTATTAGGGGAGTTATGGAGGTTAAGCCTCGGGTATTTGGTAGATACTTTGTAACTGATAAGATGCAGTACTTTACTATTGTTGGGATTGATTTTTTTGAGGAGAGTATGGATAAAAAACTTAAAAAAGTTTTTGAAAATTTAGATATTAAAAAATTTCTTGAAAAAGACAATATGCTTGTAGGAGATGGAGTTAAAAAGTTTTTAGCACAAAAACATTATAAAAAATATATGCATTTCAAAACACCAGATGCAGGTGTAAAAAAAGTCTATATCTATGATACATTTAAAGATGATACAAATCTTATAAGCAATGATTTAATCATCACAGATATAGAGCTTGCAAGAGAAATTTTAGGTATCTCAAAAACAAAAGCAACTGACATCATCTTAAACATACCAAACGATGCAGAGCAAGATAACATAAAACTAAAACTACTTTCAAAACATTATGACACAAGAGTCATAACTAAAAAAGATATTGAGAACTCATATGAGTATCTATTTAACTACAAAAGTGGAGTGTTTTTACTCCTTTTTATGATTTGTATTTTGACATTTATGATAATTTTATACCAAAGATACTCTATGATAAATTCAAATGATAAAAAAGAGATAGCAACTCTTCGCTCTATTGGTTGGAGTATAAAAGATATTCTTAAATTAAAAGTTTTAGAGACTCTTTTTATTGGGATTTGGGCTTTTGTTTTGGGAGTAATTTTGGCTTTTGTTTTTGTTTTTGGCTTTAATGCACCGTTTTTAAAAGAGGTATTTATCGGTTTTAACAATCTTGAAAATAGTGTAACATTTTCACCTGTTATAGATTTTGGCTTACTATTTTCTTTGTTTCTCTTTTTTATAGTTCCTTTTGTTGCATCTATACTGATACCAGTTTGGAAGATAGCCATAACAGACCCGATAGAGGCGATGAAATGATAGAGATAAAAAATCTAAATATGACTTTTAATCCAGACTCACAAAAAGAGTTTAAAGCCCTAAAAAATATAAATCTATCGATAGAGAAAAATAACCTAACAATCATAAAAGGAGTAAGCGGAAGTGGCAAATCAACACTTCTTTCACTAATCTCTGCTCTTTTAAAACCAACAAGCGGAGAGATTATCGTAGATGCACACAACATCGCAAAACTACCCGAACACCACGCTTCAAAATTTAGAGCAAAAAATATCGGATTTATCTTTCAATCTTTCAACCTTTTTGACTCTCTTAGTGTGAGTGAAAATATCTCTTTAGCACTAATTCCTTTGGGATTTAACCCTAATGAAATTTCCCAAAAAACACAAAAAGCTATGAAAATTGCAAACATTGACCACAAATCAAATCAAAATGTAAACAACCTCTCAGGTGGCGAAAAACAGAGATGTGCCATAGCAAGAGCTTTAGTAAATGAGCCAAAGATTATCCTCTGTGATGAACCAACCGCAAACTTAGATGAAGCAAACTCTCTAAAATTTATACAGACATTAAAAATGCTCAAAAGCTTAGATAAAACACTCATCATTGCAACTCATGATCCTCTTTTTGAAAAAATTAGCTTTGCAGATAAAATTGTACATATGAAAGATGGCGAGATACTCTAAATGGAAGTTTTTCTCTCAAATAGAGTTCTTATCTATATTTTTAGTGAGAGTGTGCTTTTTGTACTCTTTATCATTGCAGTTATAGGTTCTATCTCTATCATAAGAGGTTGGGATTTTAACGCTAGCACTTCTAAACAGTATGCTTTGGAAAAAAGAGCTTATTTGATTATCTTAATCATTATATTTTCTCTTGTTTTTAAAATTGCTCTTATGCCATATTTTGCTTATACTATCGACTCCTTAAAGGCATTGGTTCCTGGTGCTATGTGTGCTACTGGTGTGCTTGAGAGTGGAGATTTTGGAAAAGAGCTTTTGTTTTTAAAACTTGTTATACTTTTTTTCATAGGTATTTGGCTCATCATAAATCATAAAGATCTTCAAGCTACTAACTATCCATATCTAAAAGCAAAGTTTTGGTTTTTTATCTTTATCTTTTTGCTTTTGGGGTTTGAGTTTGTTTTGGATATTGTCTACTTTAGCACTATAAATATTCAAAAGAGTGCAAAATGTTGCTCTGCTATCTTTGGAGTTTTGGGTGATGATACTCTCCCTTTTGGGCTTAACATATATATGTTGTTAGCACTTTTTTATCTTCTATTTATCTTGAATTTAGTTTTGAGTTTTCAAAAAAGATATCTTCTTTTAGCTATCTCTAGTTTTGCATTTTTATATATTAGTTATCAAACTATAATCCACTTTTTTGGGACTTATATCTATCAACTTCCAACACATAGATGCCCTTTTTGTATGTTGCAAACAGAGTATTTTTATATCGGTTATCTTCTATGGGCTACACTCTTTTTAGGGGTATTTTTCGGCATCTCAAACTTAATCTTAAAAATCCTAATCAAAAAAGAGATTTTAAATCTGTATCGATATTCACAAGTTTTTAACACAATTTTTGTCATACTATGCTCACTATATCCTTTGATATACTTTATCAAAAATGGAGTTTTTCTGTGAAAAAATTAGCACCAATTTTTACAATTTTTTTAATTATAGCTATTATCATAATCGTAGCTGTATCTACATCAAAAAAAGAGCAACTCATCAGTGTATATGAAAAAAATTTAGAAAAAAAACCTATCAAAATCACTCCAAACAAATATGTAGACATAGAGTGTTCAATGACCATAAAAACCAAAAACCATGCAGCCCAAGTTATATCTCCTAGTGGAAAAACTTGGTTTTTTGATGATATGGGATGCCTTATAAAATGGCTTGAAGATAAAAAGTTTAAAAAAGAGGCTGTTTTATGGACTTATGTTGAAGATACAAACAGATGGATAGATGCAAAAAAAGCTTGGTATGTCTTAACAGATAAAACTCCCATGAACTACGGATTTGGAGCAAGAGAACATAGAGTAAAAGATGCAGTTAATTTTGAAAAGATGCAGTTAAAGATGCTAAGAGGTGAAAATCTAACCGACCCAAAACTAAGAAAAAAACTACTAGAACTCTAATATGGAAGCAATAAATATAATAAGCATCATAACCATCGCTTTTTTAGGCTCTTTTGGACACTGCATCGGGATGTGTGGTGGAATTGTTGTAGCTTACACAAGCACAAAAATAGACGATAAATGGAGCAAAACAAAGCAGACATTTGCACATCTTAGCTACTCTTTTGGAAGAGTTTCAACTTATATGATACTTGGTGCTTTATTTGGATTTATAGGTGGAGTTGCCACTATAAACAATACAGCAAATGGAACACTTTTGATCATAGCAGGAGTTTTGATGATACTTGCAGGATTATCTCTTGGAGGAAAAATCAAGTTTTTAACCCTCATAGAGCACTCCATATCAAAAAACAGCTGGTATCAAAGTGCATTTAGATCTCTTTTAGGAAAAAATTCATTTTATAGTTTTTTTCTTTTAGGTATGTTAAACGGTCTTCTGCCTTGCGGACTTGTATACTCATTTGCAATCATAGCAGCTAGTACAACAAGCCCATTTTGGGGTGCAATCGTGATGATGATTTTTGGACTTAGTACCATACCTGCACTTTTTTCTTTGGGATTTTTTGTAGGAGTATTTACTCAAAGTGGGATAAGAGAAACTATGATAAAACTAGCATCTATCTCAGTAATCTTATATGGACTTTTTACAATTTACAATGGATATGAGTTTATAAACAACCCAGATAAGTCGCTTTTACATTGTCATAGGGTGTAGCTGTTTTTTAAATTTTTAGATGCCATATAATACCCCATTCCAATTCTCGCAACTATCTAAGGAAACCATACTCCAACCTCACCATAGAAACTAACGATAAAGCCTCAGCTAAATCATAAGTAGCATCAAAAATTTTTCATGCAATATTTTTAATCTGATTAAGATGTAAAATATCAATAACAATACTCCTTAAAACAGATAGAGCAAAGGCTCCTTTATGTACCTTACATTTATCCTCATATAAGGCACAATCTTTG
>JAMOMC010000007.1 GCA_027068765.1 Campylobacterales bacterium | reverse complement strand
ACTCAACTTTCGCACATAAAACCTAACTCTTTTTGAGTATAAGCACTGAGCACAGCGATAATCTGAAGTAAATCTTTATTATCCTTGACAACATTTTGAATTTCAGAGATTTTTGTAAGTATTTGAATAAAAAACTGCATTGAAATAGCCAGCGTTTCAAGCTCACACTCTAAATCTCTAAAAAGTTCCCCAAGTGTTTGTGGTTCATGTTTTATACGATTGATGTAGCTCACAATATTATAGGCAAACATAGAAAGAGTTATCTTAGCGATGAGTGATTCATAGATACGATTTTCTTCTTTACCAAGTCCAAACAGATTTCGTAGATCTTTGTATCCTTGCTCAATATTCCATCTCTTTTTATAAGTTGCTAAAATTTCTTTGCCTGATAGTAAAATATCAGTAGAGATAAAAACTAGTAAATTTTTACCAGTATGTAAAAATACTAATTTTACTTTGCCAAGTACAGCATGTTCTACAACTGCATCGAAATATTTGTAAGAGATCTTTCCATGCTTACCACTGAGTTTATGACGATATTTTTTTAAGTTGTCATAAATTGAATTTAGAGTTTTATGCTTCCCCTTAAAGTTCCAAATAAGTTTATTGTTTGGAAGTCTAGCAATTACAGGCATTCCTAACTCATCAGAAAGTTTTATAAAGTTTGGTTTAGCATACCAGCTGTCTATAAGTAAGTAATCAGCTTCAACGCCATTATCTAATGCTCTCTCTAACATCTCAATAGCTAAAGTGTTTTTGCCTTTAGTGATTTCATTCTTTCGCTGATAAGCGTTGCTTCTATGATGAAGCTTCGTTGTAAATTCAGATGTCTCTTTTCTTTTGCTATCATTCATCTTTATAGAAAAATCAAGTTGAAAAGTTGAGTGAGAATCAGCATAGTTTAGAGATACAATATTAAGTGCATTAATGCTTCTGTGCTCTTTATTACTCCAGATATATCTACAACTACCCTCAATAAATTTACCTCTTTTAGCTTCGACTGTATCATCAATAATTAAAAGTTTATATTCTCCATTTTTATGAAGTGGTTTTATCTTTTGCAAAAATGCTGTAGAACTTAGCAATAAAAACTTTCGCCAGTTGTAGCGACTATCTTTGATAAATCTGTAATAAGCATCTTTACCAAATGCACTATCACTCTTTTTTATAAAAGTAGATTGTCGTTTCTGCATTACAAGCATATAAAGAAAGTGTAAAATTATCTGAAATGGAGGATAACCGACATTTCTTTTCACAAAGTTGCTTTGTTTGAGTATTTTTAAAATATTTATCTCTGTTAAAACTTCTAGTATTGGATTCTTTAATATACTCTTCATAGCAGAGTTGATATAATTTGCAAGTTCCATAAAAATAGCCTTTATTAATTGAGTTGTAGTAACAAAATTATACTGAAAAGTGGCTATTTATGGGCTTTAATACTCAACTTAAGTTTATGGATTTAGTGGAATCTATGTGCGAAAGTTGAGTTACAAATATAAAAACATGTACTAATATGCCAAAAAAAAGCATAAAATCACCAAAACTATATTTCTTTGTTTGTGATAAATAGGAATCAAGTTTAAGTTTTTCGTTTTTTGTCATGGATTCATCAAGTAATTTTTTCCTATGCAACTCCATCGCCAATTCACGCTCTGGACTTTTAAGAATACAGTAAGGACGATACTTTATTGTTAAATATACACCTATAAGCATTAACAGACCTGAAAAAATGTATAAAGGAATTATCCATGAAACCATTTTATGCCACCTCTTTCATCTCTATATGTAAATAATTGTTTTTTTAGTGCTTGATTGAAATCTTCTGTAAAATCTGTAGAAATTGTGGTGCCATTATTGTCTATATCTTTAACATTAGATACGGCTGAAACTGCTGTATTATAAATGGTTGTAGTAGTATTTATAGCTGAGTAATCTGGTATTATTTGATCGTTATCTGGCATGTTTTATCCCTTTTTTTAAGTTTAAGTTATTGCATACTGCATTTAAACGTTTATCTGTGAAATCTGAGAGTGTTTTATCAATAGCATTTTGTCCCATTGCACTTTCTTTTGCCTTTAAGTCAAGCAAATTGCTTCTACTTGTTAAATACTCTTGCAAGTAAATATTTTTACTGTTATCACAATATCCATTAATTTGTTTATACCTATTCGCATAATTATAATAATCTAAAACCCATACCATAAGCTGATGAATTCTTGTTTCATCATAAAAAGTGCTTCTATTTTTTTCATAAACCTCTGGATAATTATTTTTATAGTAGGCATCTATCTCTTGAAGCCAATCATAAAGTTCTATAAATCGCTTCATTTTTTCATCATTATTTAAGATATAAGTATTAACTGCCTTTTCTCTTTCGTTATACCAATAAGCCATCGCATTATCAACATAAAGATATGAAAGCTTTAAAAATGCTGTATATCGCATCTCTTCAAACTCAAGGTCTTTTGCTTTATGCTTATGTAGTTTTTCTAATGTAAACCATATTTTATCAAGCATCTCTCTCACCTCTTCAAAACTATAAATTTCATCAGTATATAAAATGGTACTTCTTACATTTGGAACAATTAAAGTATTTAATCTAAAAAAATACCATCCAAGATATTTTTCAGCATCATCATCAGGTAAATTTTCTTGCCATTTTTCAATATAATAATCTTGCATTGAAATCAATGGTTTCATAATCAAACTTCGCTCATCGATAAAAGGAACTTTACTTAACACAACTGTTCCCAACATAAGCATATTCGCAGGAACTAAATACTCTTTTGCTTTTGGATATGGATTATTATTTACCCATTTTTCTTTTTCTAAAGAATATAATGAGATGATATATGAGATGAAAAATAAAATAATAACTATAAATATAATTCCTTTTTTGGTAAGTCTTTTTTTATTCTTATTCTCTACATGTGAACTTATGTCATTTTCTTCCATTAAATAATCTCTCTTTCATATTTTTTAAATTTCAAACTATTTATTATTTTTAAATATTTGTTAATAATATCTACTTTTGAATAAAAAATAAATTATTTTAATTGTAAATTGTTGTTTATGATGCAAGTGCTTGTCTTTTGAGTTGTTTAGTAACTATGATGTTATTTAGTGGTGGAGTTTGAGCTATTGCAGGTACATCATCATTACCTAACTCTAAAACATCATCAAACTCTGTTGGTTTATTTAAAAAGTCACTCTAGTATTTATCGAATAATAGGCTAGATTCCCAGTCAAGCTGAGGATAACGATACGCTCAAATTTTTGTCATTTGAATTTGCTAATTTAGAATCTAGGTTATACAATAAGGCTATTAAAATTTTCATCTAACTCGAAAACTTAACTAATATCTGTATAACCTTTTTTCATCTGTGCTTTTTTAGTAAGTTCTTGAACACTTTGAGACAAATCTTCGTTTGCTATATGGTAGTGATTATGTAATTTTTCAAGCGAGTTATCTATTTTAGTTGTTAATATAACTATTAAATCTTCCATCTGCTCCCTTACATTAGCTATCTCTTCATCCTGAGATTGTCTTAATTCTCTAGAGAGCATATCTAGTTGTGATTGAGATTTTACATAATCGCTTTTAATTACCTCAATATCATTTATCAAAGATTTAAGAGTTGCGTACATATTTACTAAGTTAGTGTTTTGTTCTTGCATCTCACTCATCTTATGTGAAGAGAGTGACATCTGCCTCATCAATATAACACTCTCTTTATTTATGTTTTCAATTTTATTTTCACTTTCATATAATGCAGTATTTAAACTCTCTGAATGTGATTTTAAAGATATCATTTGATGCTCAAAAGAGTTAGTTATATTTGATAGCTCAAGCAGTGTCCCCTTAACTATAGAGCTAGATATATCTTTAGAAATATTTCCAATAGATTTGATTGAACTTCTAACTTCATCTAAGTCATCAGCCATATCTCCCCTACTCTCAACTGCTTTTTGAAGGATAGATATCACTTTATTATGATGATCTTGTTCAGAAATTCTTAATATATCTATATGTTTATGAACTACATCATCAAGTGCTGGAAATTGCACTTGTGTAAAATTTTTAAATAATTTTATAACACTTTTATTTAAAATTTCCATCTCTTCAAATTTTTCCATAAATTTTACTTGATTAGTTTTAATACTTTTTAATGCTTTAATATCTTCATTAAACTTTTCTCTTACTTCATCTTGTGCTTTTGTATCTATATCTTTTTTTATTCTCATATTTGTCTCAAGCTCTGATGTGTATTTTTTTAGTTGTGTGATTTGTTCTATTAGAGCTAAAGTAAATTCATGTTGAGTCTTAAGTGTTTGTGAAACCTGTGTTTGATGCATAATGTTCATAATAAAAAAAAGAATTAAAGATATTAAAAAAGGAAATAAACTCTCCCGAATAATCAATAACAAATCC
>JAMOMC010000006.1 GCA_027068765.1 Campylobacterales bacterium | reverse complement strand
AAAAATTTTACAAAAATTAAATTAGATAAAGAGATATATCTTCATAGCGATAAAGATTTTAGAGATATTCGTATATATGAAGGAGAAAAAGAGCAAGGATTTATCATCCAAAGAGAGAAGCTTGATGTAGTTAAAAAGTTTATGCTTTTATATCCTAACTCTTATGTTAGAGATAGTGCCACTATCACTTTTGTGTTAAATAAGCCAAGTGATATCAAAGAGATAAATTTAAGTATTGATGATAGAGATTTTGAAACAATATTTGATCTTTATATAAATGATAAGCTTTTTTCATCATCAAATCAAATATATGACTATTCAAAAGAGACTGGCAATCAAAACTTTACGATAAAAGTAGATGCTAAAGATGTAAAAAAGATAACTTTATCTTATAATCTCTCTAAAACAAGATTTTTTTATAAGAAGTATAAAAAAATTGAAAAATTAACACAATATTTAACACTTAAATCTATTAATTTAAAAATTGATAATAAAGCAAAATTAACTTATGATTTTTCATATATCAACCCACTAAACATCTCTACAAAAGATAAGATTTCAACTTATATATTTGATACCAAAAATTTGCCAATTGATATGCTTGAGATTTTTAGTCAAACAAAATATTTTCAAAGAAAATGTGAATTTTATGTGAGTGAAAATTCTAAATCATGGAATAAAATTGGTAAATACAATATATTTAAGAGTGCATTTGATGGTAAAAGAGAGAGACTATATCCACAAATAAGAGCAAAATATCTAAGAATTGATATTCAAAATAGAGACAATCAACCAATTGAAATAACAGCTTTAAAAATAGGTACAATTCCTTCATATTTATATTTTCTACCTGAATTTGATAAAAAATATAGACTCTATTTTGGAAATAAAGATGCACAATTACCAAGCTATGACCTAAAATATCAACTTCCAAAAACTAAAGCTTCAAAATCTTTGCTTTCAAAATTAGAGATAAATAACAAATATAAGCTTATACAAAAACCAAAATTACCGATTTGGGAAGAGCATAAAGAGTTGTTATTTATAATACTTGCATTAATCAGTATCGTGTTGCTTATTTTTATAGCGGCAAAATTATTACAAGATAAGGAGAATTAATCATGGAGATATTTTCGTTTATTATTATCGTTATTTTTATAATAGGAGTTATGAAGTTAAGAAGCTTAGATGATAAGTTAACATCCGTAAGTCGCAAACTTGATTCATTGCAGTATACATTAAATGATTTCTTGTGTAATGGACAAAGAGATACTCCTGCTAAAGCTCTTATCGAACCTTTAAAACTAGAAGTTATACCGTTAGTAAAAGAAGAAATACTCAAAGTTAAAACCAAACATAGCTTTATGGAAGAGTTTCAAAAACGATTTAAAATTAAATCTTTGGAAGATTTTTTTATTGGAAATTTACTTTTAAATGTGAGTATCATTGCTTTTGTCTTGGGTATTGGATTTTTTTTAAAATATTCAATAGATCAAAACTGGATACCAATTTGGGGTCGTGTTCTAATAGGTATAGCAATAGCTATTGCTATGTTATATGGAGGCATAAGAACGGTTAAAAATAGTCATAAGTTGTTTAGTGAATCTCTTTTTGGTGGAGGTATAGCAATACTTTATCTCAGCATTTTTGCGGGATTTGCAATAGAAGAATTTGCCTTTTTAAGTTTTCCTGTGGCTTTTGGATTTATGATTATTATAACAATACTTTCAGGGGTGATTTCAACTCGTTTTAATTCAATTACAACAGCAGTATTTGGATTAATTGGTGGTTTTGCTACACCATTTCTTATAAATAGTGGGCAAGAAAACATACAATCTTTGATGATATATATTCTTATCTTAAATCTTGGAGTGCTTTATATTGCTATATCAAAAAAGTGGTCTCTTCTTAACTGGCTTGCTTTTATATTAACAATATTGACAGAGCTTGGAGCAGTTTATAAATCAACGGAGATATTTTACTTTTTAGTTGCTATATTTTTTGTACTATTTATTATATACTCTATCGTACCATTTATCAATGAAATTCGACTAAAAGATATCTCATTAAATCCAAAACTTGTAATGTTATTTGGTATAAATTTATTAGCTCATTTAGCCATTTTGGCACAACTTTTTATATCGTATGATATAAATTTTACATACTTTTCAATTGTTACAATTTTGCTAGCAATATATCTGCTTGGATATGCTTATTATCTTAAAAAAAGAGGAGTATTTGCACAAAATCTTTTTTTTGCTATTTTGGCTCAAGCTATTGGGCTTTTACTTGTGACCCCAGCAATACTTTTTAAAGGAGAGATATTAAGTGCTGTATGGGCAATTGAGGCTGCAATTCTTTTATTTATCGCACAAAAAAGTGCTCAAAAAAGTTTTTTACTTTTTGGTTTTCTTGGATTGATTCTTAGTTTTTTTAGGTATCTTGGAGTAAATATTTCAGATGCTTATTATTTGTTAAATGCAGAGAGTTATTTTCAAGATCTGATGAGACAAACTATCACAGCTTTATTGGTCATTGGAGCATTTTTTGTCTCTTGTAAATTTCAGTACAATAACTCTTTGCAAAAGATAGCAGATGATTATCGCTCAAAAGATTTTATCATGGGTGCTGGAGTATTTTTACTTTTTGTCTTTTTAAATGTAGAAATTGCAAATATAGCAAAACTTTTTTTCCCAAAAGCACAACAGATAGCAACCACACTCCTTTGGGTGCTTTTTGGTATATCAATGTTTGTAATTAGCTTATCGCAAAATATACAAATGGGAAAAAAAGTTGCTATGGGACTTATATTTATAGCAATATTAAAAGCTTTTTTTATTGATTTGACAGATGTAGATGCTATTTATAGGATTGTGCTTTTTATAATGGTAGGGGTTTTACTTTTTGTGTTGGCATACTATTATAAAAAAAAGAGTAGAGTTTTGTAGGTTGTAGTGTTATAAATAAGATACCCACATCTAATCTACTCTCCTAGTCAAAAGGTAACCACCAAAAACCACAGGAATAATCCCAAATAGTTGTCGAAACTCTGGTACTTCATTTAGATAAAGATAAGCAAAAAATAGTGTCATAACAGGCACTAAAGCCATCATAGCTGAAACTTTAGTGATAGATATACGATGAAGTGCTTCAATCCACAAGATCTTTGATAAGACAAATATAAAAGTACCGATGATAAACAGATATGGCAATGCACTCATAAAACTATCAAAACTAACAGATGGTTCAAGCCACCAAGCCAAAAAAGCAATAAACGGCAATCCAGCAACAGTTCTAAAAGTTAATATCGTCTCAGATGAACATCTCTCTCTTGCTCTTTTTTGATAAAGATTTGCTATGGGAGCGATGGCAGCTCCTATCAAGATAAATAAATCACCTCTGTTTAGACTCATCTCATTTGGTATGAGAATTATCAAAGCTCCTATACCCATCACAACAGCTCCAACAGTATGCAAAACCTGCATCTTCTCTTTGCCAATAACATTAAAGTAGAGATATGCAAATAAAAGCTGTAAAAATATAATAACAGCCATATTTCCAGCCGTAGTATACTGCATGCCGATAAATACAAATGTAAAAAGCACTGTTATCCAAAAACTACTAAGTAGTAAGTCCTTATAAGCATCTCTATTTTTAAGTTCACTAAATCGATCTTTTTTTATCATAATAGCTACAAAAAAAATCAATGCAATAATAAGCGAAAAAGTATAAGTATGAAGTGCACCTATATAAGAAAGAGAGGCGATAGAGAGGATAGGAAACCAACTCTCCAAAAGAGCGAGTCCTATCATGAGTAGCTCACCTTCTCTTGTTTTAGTCATAAAGATGCCTTTTTAGATATTATAAACATATTTTGCTAAAGTTTTGGGTGCAAAAACTATCTTTACACCCAAAATTAAATTTTAAAAACACACCTTAATAATCTATATGAACTTTAAAAGCATTTATCAAAATATCAAATGCCACCATATCAGCTGCATAGCTTGTAGCAAAGAAAATTTCACCATCATTCCAACCTAGTTTTCGTAAATTTTCTATATCCTCTTTTGTTGTACTTTTTGAATCACCAGTTGCTTTGAGTACAAATAGAAGTAATGCTTTCTCTTTTTCAGGAAGTGGTGCAAGTGAAGGATCTTTCTTCATAGCTAAGACATCAGATGCAGGAACTTTTAGTGCATTTATGAGAAAACCTTCATTATATCCTACACAATATTCACAATCATGTTGTTTTGAAACAAGCATTCTTATCATAGCTTGAAGTTTTCCATCAACACTTTTATGTGTTCCAGAGAGCTTAAAAGATTCAAATTTGTTTTTTAGCATTTGTGGATTTGTGCTATAAAGCTTAATGGGATTTGGTATTGATTTCCAAGTTGCATTTATCTCTTGGTAAACTTTTGCTACTTCACCTGTTGCATCTTGTGG
>JAMOMC010000005.1 GCA_027068765.1 Campylobacterales bacterium | reverse complement strand
AGGTTTTTTAGATGGATGATAAAACAAAATTTGAACTTTCAGTTAAAAATATGCTGAGTATTATCGGAGAAGACCCTACTCGTGAGGGGTTGGTTAAAACCCCTGAGCGAGTTTATAAAGCTTATGAGTTTATGACAAAAGGTTATAAGCAAGATCCAAAAGTTATCTTAAATCAAGCACTTTTTGAGAGTTCAAATGATGAGATGGTTTTGATAAAAGATATTGAGTTTTATTCTATGTGTGAGCATCATTTGCTTCCTATTATTGGGAGAGCTCATGTTGCTTATATCCCTGATGGAAGGGTTGTGGGGTTGTCTAAAATTCCTCGTATGGTTGAGGTGTTTGCAAGACGGCTTCAGATTCAAGAGCAGATGACAGAGCAGATAGCAGATGCGATAAAAGAGGTAATTAAGCCAAAAGGTGTTGGAGTTGTTATACAAGCTAGACATATGTGTATGGAGATGAGAGGGGTTGAAAAAGTAAACTCTACTACAACAACTTCGGCACTTCGTGGTATGTTCTTGAAAGAGAAAACAAGAAGTGAGTTTTTTAATATTATAAATGCACCACAGCCAAATAGATTTTGAAACTTTCAGATATAAAAAACAAAATTAAGCCTCTTAAGATAGAGATACATTTTGGTATTGTAGATAAAATTTCCGCTTCAAATATCCAAATAACAGGGCTAAATCCAAGTATTGGTGATATTATAAAAATTGTATCAAATTCTACAAAAAAAGAGAGCCTTGGAATGGTGGTTGAGCTTTTAAAGAGTAGCTTTAGTGTATCTCCATTTGGTTTTGTTGAAGGTTTAAAAATAGGAGATTTAGCTTATATAGAAGAAGAAAATCTCTCTATAGATGTTGGAGAGGGGCTTTTAGGTCGTGTTGTAGATCCTCTTATGAAGCCTATTGATTCTAAAGGTTCTATCAAAGGAAAAAGTAATAAAATGCCTATCATCAAAGCTCCAATAGATGCTATGAAAAGAGGTATGATTGATGAGGTTTTTACAGTTGGTGTAAAGACGATTGATGGACTTTTAACTGCTGGAAAAGGGCAAAAAGTTGGAATTTTTGCTGGAAGTGGAGTTGGAAAATCCACACTCATGGGGATGATAGTAAGAGGTAGTAAAGCTCCTATAAAGATTGTTGCTTTAATTGGTGAGAGAGGGAGAGAAGTTCCTGAATTTATTGAGAAAAATCTTGGTGGAGATTTAACAGATACTGTTATAGTTGTTGCAACAAGCGATGACTCTTCTTTGATGAGAAAATATGGAGCATTTTCAGCGATGGCAGTTGCAGAATATTTTAAAAACCAAGGAAGAGATGTACTTTTTATTATGGATTCTATCACTAGATTTGCAATGGCTCAAAGAGAGATCGGCTTGGCTCTTGGTGAGCCTCCTACCTCAAAAGGTTATCCACCGTCCTCTTTAACTCTTTTAGCACAACTTATGGAGAGAGCTGGAAAAGAGGAAGGAAAAGGCTCTATTACAGCATTTTTTACTGTTTTAATTGAAGGGGATGATATGAGTGATCCTATAGCTGATCAATCAAGAAGTATCCTTGATGGTCATATTGTGCTTAGTCGTGAAATGACTGATTTTGGGATTTATCCACCGATAAATATTTTAAATAGTGCATCTAGAGTTATGGGAGATGTTGCAGATAAAGAGCATCAGGCAAATGCTATGAAATTTAAACGGATGTTCTCTTTGCTAAAAGAGAATGAAGTTTTGATACGAATAGGAGCTTACACAAAAGGTGGAGATCTTGAATTGGATGAGGCGATTTTAAAAAAAGAGGCAATGTATGACTTTTTAAAGCAAGATTCTCAAGTTTGCGAAGAGTTTGTACAAACTTTGGATAAACTACAAAATTTAGTAGTTTAAGTTGCTTTTAATCAAGCAAGTTGTAAAATTTCAAATAAGACAAAATTAGTCTGATTTAAAAAATGGAGAGTATATGAGAGTATATTTAGATAACAATGCAACAACGATTGTAGATCCACAGGTTAAAAATGCGATGGAACCATTTATTTCGCAGTATTATGGAAACCCAAATTCACTACATGCTTTTGCAAGTGACACACACATAGACTTAAATAATGGACTTGAAAAAATCTATGCAGGCATACATGCACCAAAACAAGATAGTGTTATAGTTACTTCTTGTGCTACTGAGAGTAACAACTGGGTACTTAAAAGTATCTATTTTGAGTATATTTTATCTGGAAGAAAAAACCATATAATTATATCAGAAGTTGAACACCCATCAATTATTGCTACTGCAAGATTTTTAGAGTCTTTGGGTGCAAAAATTACTTATTTGCCTATAAATAGTGAAGGTTTGATAGAGACACAAACTCTTATAGATAACTTAACTGATAAAACAGCTTTAGTATCAATTATGTGGGCAAACAACGAGACAGGAGCGATTTTTCCTGTTGAAGAGATGGCGACAATTTGTAAAGAAAAAGGTGTTCTTTTTCATACAGATGCAGTGCAGGCTATCGGCAAGATTAAGATTGATATGAAAGATAATGATATCGATTATTTAACATTTTCAGCTCATAAATTTCATGGACCAAAAGGTGTTGGTGGACTTTTTATGAGAAAAGGCAAAGAGTTAACTCCTCTTTTTCACGGTGGAGAACAGATGGGTGGATATAGAAGTGGTACTTTAAATGTTCCTGGGATTGTTGGCATGGGAAAAGCTATGGAGTTAGCTGTAGATGCAATTGATTTTGATATGCCTGATGTTAAGGAGCTTAGAGATCATCTTGAGGATGAGCTTTTGAAGATAAAAGATACTTTTGTTGTAACTCCAAGAAAAAAAAGAACTGATAATACAATGCTTATTAGTTTTAGAGGAGTGGAGGGTGAGTCCATGCTTTGGGATTTAAATAAAGCAGGAATTGCGGCAAGTACTGGAAGTGCTTGTGCTAGTGTTGATTTAGAGTCAAACCCTGTTATGGAAGCTATAGGAGCAGAGGCTGATTTAGCACATACTGCGATACGGTTCTCTCTTAGTAGATTTACTACTAAAGAGGAGATAGATTATACCATAGGTGTAGTAAATGAGGCAGTTACAAGGCTTCGAGAGATCTCAAGCTCTTATGCTTATACACCAAAAAATCACAATAGTCAATTATAAGAAGGAAAGAAGATGGGATTTGAAAGTTTAGTAGGCGGAAGTATTTGGGATGCATATAGCCAAAAAGTACAAGATAGGATGAACAATCCTCACCATATGGGAGAGATTACAGAAGAAGTTGCAGAGCAAATGGGTGGTAAGCTTATTGTTGCTGATTTTGGCGCTGAGAGTTGCGGAGATGCTGTTAGATTATATTGGGTTGTTGATGAAGAGACAGACATAATTAAAACGGCGAAGTTTAAAAGCTTTGGTTGTGGTACTGCGATTGCAAGCTCAGACATAATGGCTGAACTTACTATCGGCAAAACAGTTGATAAAGCTGTTAAAATCACAAATATCGATGTTGAATTTGCGATGAGAGACAATCCTGAAACACCAGCTGTTCCACCTCAAAAGATGCACTGTTCAGTTATGGCATATGATGTTATCAAAAAAGCAGCCGCTGAGTATAAAGGTGTAGATATGGAGAGTTTTGAAGATGAGATAATCGTTTGTGAATGTGCAAGGGTTAGTCTTGGAACTATTAAAGAAGTTATTAAGATAAATGATTTAACAACAGTAGAGCAGATTACAGACTACACAAAAGCTGGAGCATTTTGCAAATCTTGTATAAAACCTGGAGGTCATGAAGAGAAAGATTACTATCTTGTTGATATTTTAAAAGAGGTTAGAGATGAGATGGCAAGTGAAGGTGTAAAAGATACAGTTACTGCAACTGATAGTGGAGAAAACATCGCATTTGCACAGATGACACTTGTTCAAAAGTTAAAAGATGTAGAGAAAGTTCTTGATGAAAACATCAGACAGATGCTTATCATGGATGGTGGAAATATGGAAGTTCTTGATATCAAAGAAAATGGTGCAAATATAGATATATACATCAGATATTTAGGAGCATGTTCTGGATGTGCTAGTAGCTCAACGGGAACTCTTTATGCTATTGAAGCTGTTTTAAAAGAGAAATTAGATGAGAGTATTAGGGTTTTGCCTATCTAATTTTGAAAAATGACTCTGTTGTTAGTTTTAAGATCAGGGTTTATCATCAAAGAGGTTGAATAGACACCACTCTCAACACAATTTTTAGAAATAACAGTTACAGATAGTGGTTGGCTGTGGCTCTCTTTTTTGGAGATTATGTGAGAGTAGTTTTTCTCTTCAATTTGGTAGTTTCTTTCATATGAAGCAGAAGTTGTAAGTGCTTGATTTTCAATTTCGATAAACTTAACATGGTGATTTTTATCTTTTGGGTTTTTGATGCCGATTTTAAATTTTTCACCATTTGGTTTTTTCCCAAGAGCATAAATATCTCCACCAAAGTTTATAAGTGCAGATTTTATCTTGTTTTTTTTCACAATTGCTATAGCTTTATCAACTGCGTACTCTTTAACAAAACCTCCAAGATCAATCTTGGTAAATTCATTATCAAAATATATCTTATCTTTTTTAATTTCAAAATGCTCGCATCCAGTGTATTTTAGTAAGGCAGTTTTATTTTTTGATAAACAGAGAGTAGTTTTTTGAGTAGTATAGAGATCTTTTATAGTGGCAACAGTAATATCAAAAATTCCATCTGTTATCTTGTAGTACTGTTTTGCTCTTTGGATTAAGGATTTACTTTCAAAATCAAGTTTATTTTCTTCTCTATTGTTGATTTTAAAAATAAGAGAGTTTAAATCATAATAGTTATATTTTTTTTCTAATCTTTTTGCTTCACTCAAAATATCTTTAGCAACAAAATCTGCCTGCTTTTTTGTATCAGAAAAAAGAATGATTTCACACGGTGAAGTCATCGCTTCAAATTTATAAATATACTGCATAAGGTAATTTTAGCAAATTTTTGTAATAAATACCCTAGAGTATCTTTGGGTATATTCAAAATATAATTGTAATTATTTAGAAAATATTCGATACCATCACACAAAAAATAAGGATTTAGATAAGATGGCAAAAGTTCCAGAAGATGTTGGTTGTGAAAATCAAGAGTGTATACAAAAAGATGAATGTAAGCGTAATTTAATAGCTAAAAAAGGTATTGCTAGAGAAGTTAAAACTTTTGGCGGTACGGCTAAAAAAGGGTGTGGTAAATTTATAGCTTTGCAATAAATTTGATTAAGTATAGAAAAGGATGAGTATGTTTAAAAAAGTTGTTTTAGGTTTGACTTTGAGTTTATGTTTAGTTACATCTGCTTTTAGTTTTGATGGAAAAAGAGAAGGTTTTATTATAGGTTTGGGAGCAGGGTTTCATAGTACAAATTTTGAGTATGCACAAGATGATGTCTCAAAATCAGGTTTTGCAACTTCACTAAAAATAGGTTATGGATTTTCTGAAACAGTAACTCTTTATTATGTTCGAAATGCATCTTGGTTTAAGTGGAATGACAATCTTCATGTAAATGGTATGATGGGTATAGGAAGTACTTACTATTTTTCTCCAAGGACTCGGACATTTTATCTCTCAGGAGCTGTTGGATTTGGTGATTTTGCAGATTTAGATGATGACGAAGCTGAAAGTGGATTTGGGCTTATGCTGGGTGCTGGCTATGAGCTTAGAAAGCATATAAAGCTTGAAGCAAATATGATTATGTCAACTATAGATTTGGATTATTATTATGAGGATTTGAAGCCAACTTCGTTTCAATTGACTATAAACTATCTTTGGTATTAACTATAAAGGGAATAACCCCCTTTTATAGTTAGAGTGCTGCTTTTGCAGTATCTACTACTTTTTTAAATGCATCTGCATCATTCATCGCCATATCAGCTAAGATTTTTCTATCTAGCTCAATACCCGCTTTGTTTAGTGCATGAATAAATTTAGAGTATGAAATATCATTTAATCTACAAGCAGCATTGATTCTAGTAATCCAAAGTTTTCTAAAATCTCTTTTTCTGTTTTTTCTATCTCTGTAAGCATAAACTAAAGATCTCTCTAATTGCTCTTTTGCTTTTCTAAAATGTTTTCTTCTTCCGCTAAAGAAACCTTTTGCTTGCTTTAGAAGCTTTTTATGTCTTCTTCGTCTTACGACTCCAGTTCTTACTCTCATGTTTTTTCCTTTACCTTTTTGGGTGTCACTTTTGTGAACTTATCCTGAAAATCAGGAGGAATTAAATGATCTCTTTGGATCAAAAACTTTTTATCTATTTTGCTAACATTGCTTTAACTGATTTTACATCAGCTTTGTCGATTGTTTTAGGGCTTCTTAGTCCTAGCTTTCGCTTTTGATCTTTTTTGGTCAAGATATGACTACGAAATGCAGACCCTCTTTTGATACTACCATTTTTTTTAACTTTGAAACGCTTTTTAGCACTACTAACAGTTTTCATTTTTGGCATGTTTTCTCCTTATTCAAATTTTTAGGAACAGCCATTGTATCGGATTAAGTTTAGGGTGTGCTTAAGTCAAAGATTAAAAAAGTCAACAGCATGAGATAGTAAATTGAATATAAACTATCAAACCCATTTAAAAGAGTACTTAATTAATCTAATCTTATCTAAAACTTAATGATTTATTTTATTTTTTCAAATATGCTTTTATAATTTTTTGTTCTACTTCTGGTCTATCACCTCGACCAACTTTTGTATTTTCAATTTTTTTTACCACATCAAATCCGCTTACAACTTTTCCAAATATCGTATATCCACCATTTAAATGAGGTGTTACAACTGTTGTTATGAAAAATTGACTACCATTTGTATTTGGTCCTGCATTTGCCATAGCTAAAATTCCAGGTTTATCAAAAACCACATTTGGTTTATGTTCATTGTCAAATATTCCACCATAGATAGACTCTCCACCTCGACCAGTTCCAGTTGGATCACCACCTTGAATCATAAATCTTTTTATAACTCTGTGGAAAATAGTACCGTTATAGTAACCTTTTTCTGAAAGTTCTATAAAGTTTTTAACAGCTTTTGGTGCGATTTTTGGATAGAGTTCAAGCTCGATATTTCCTTGACTTGTCTCTAAGATAACGTGTGGATTAGAAGCCTCTTGTGCATAAAGCGAAGATGCAAGAAGAAGCATAAACGCTAATATAATTTTTTTCATATAAAATACCCTTTTTAAATTTTTTATTGAAGAGTATTTTATCATAACTAGAGTTAGATTTATCCTATTAAATCTTGTCTTTTAAATTTGTAGACTTTATTTTTTATCTTCTCTAAAATTCCTGCACCTATTAGCTGTTTAAACATATTAACAACCGTTGGTTTACTAACATCAAGTGCTTCCATGATGTCTTGATATGAGCCATAAAATATATGCTCTTCATCAAGATTATTGATGATAAATTTTAAAATTTCAATCTTTTTACCACCAACAAGAGCAGCCAAAGATTCAACAACATGAGCACAACCTTCAATCTCTTTTTTCTGTAATATTGGAAGCATAACAGTGTAGATAGAGTTAATTAAATCCTTTATGTTGATAGGCTTAATTATATATCCATCTACTTTTAGATTTATTGCATCTATCAAGTATTCGGTATCAGTATGTGCGGTTGTGATGATTGCGGGAATATCTTTATCACTTCCATCTTTTAGTGATTTAATCATCTCTATGCCGTTCATCTTAGGCATATTTATATCTGCAACTATTATGTCTATATTTTCTTTTAGTGCGATTTGTAGACCCTCTTCACCATTACTTGCAACATGTACTTTTTTCACAAAGTCATCTAAGATTAACTTTGTCTGATTCATAACATCAGCATCATCTTCTACGTAAAGTAACTCCAAGTTTTTTAAACTATTCAAATCCACTTTTGACCCCTTTTATTTTTAATATTTTGAAACTATACCTTATTCTTTATTATTTTTTAATAAAAAAATAGAGAAAAGAGAATTTTTTTAGTAATTTGTTTAAATAATTTAACAAAAGAGAATAAAATAGGGGTCTTTGATACCTTTTGTAAGATTAAAAAAGAGTATTTTGGATTAAATTATTTGTATATTTATAAGAAAAAATGATTTTTTTTGTTTTAAACTTAAATTGATTTTTTTGTGTTTGTAAAGAGTTGATTATTTTATAGGGATAGCAATTGTAAAGTTTGCACATTTATGAAGTTTCCCATCATCAAGTTTTTTCTCTATATTTTTTACACTAACAACACCTTGCATCTGTTTTTCAATAATCTGCTTTGACATATAAAGCCCTATGCCTGTTCCTGTTGATTTATGTTTTGTTGTAAAGTATGGCTCAAAAATTCTATCTATTATGACAGGATCTATTCCTCCTCCATTATCTATAAAAGAGATTATTGCATATGGTTTTGGTTTGCCTCTTTTTTCAAGCTTGATTAGTATCTTTCTCTCATCATTTTTATTTCTATGTTTAAAGTTATCTCTAGCATTGTTTATTAAGTTTAAAATCACTTGTGAGAACTCATTTGAATATCCAAAGACTCTTAAATCATCTTTTGCATCTACTATAATATCTATATGTTCATCTTTACAGAAAAACTCAACTAACTCAAGAGTATCTTCAAGTGATTTTGAGATACTAAAATACTCTCTTTCACGATGTGGTGAGAAGAAGTTTCTAAAATCTTCGATAGTGTCTGACATCTGCTGAGATAGCCTCAAACCTTCAGAAATTTGCTGATCTATAAATTTTTGGTCTAGTTTTCCAGCCATACTTTTAGTGCCAAAACCTTGTATCAAAACGGTTAGTGCATTTAAGGGTTGTCTCCATTGATGAGCGATATTTCCTATCATTTCCCCCATAGCAGCTAATCTTGCATGTTGATACATGATTTGATCTTTTTCTCTATTTCTAGTTACCTCTTTTGTCACTTTGTCTTCATACTGGTGAGTTAAACTCTCATAATCATCTATTTTGCTTTTAACAACATTTGAGAGATTTTTTATAAGATTTTTAGTGTTTTTTATGATCGAGTATGTAAAAAGTATAGAAAAAAGAACTAAAAACAGACTTAATCCTATCGTCATCCATTTGGCATAACCATACTCTTTATTTAATAACTCTTTATCTTTTTTTGCCATATTAAGATGAAATTTTGTAAGAAGTGCTAAATTTTCATAAAGTTTTATGGGTTGAGTTTTAAAAGTTTGTACTTCATATATTTTTGTATCTATATTTTTTATAAGATTTTTATAAGTTTTTGCATCTTTTTTATCAAGTGCGAAAGTTAGTTTTTTATAGTTATTCCAAAGGTATCTACTTTTTTCTTGTGCAACATCACTGCCAAGTTCTAAAGCATAGAGTGTTTTTATCTCATCTAATGTTGCAATAGCTTCAAATCTGATATCATAGAAATTATTAAATTTATTTTTTAGTCCATTTAAATTTAACTGTCCAAAAGTTCCTAGAAAAAGAACTCCAGCTGTGATTACAACTATTAATATAGCTGTTTTTCTAGCAACAGAAATATGGTCTAAGAAGTTATCTACTTTAGCTTTCATCTTATTTTTTTCATCCTTGAAAATTTTTCTAACAAGATAATATCGACTATTATGAGAGTGGTTTTAGGGCAAAAAAGTGTTACAAAACCATGCTTAAAGAAGATTTTTAAATATATTGAATTTATCTTGTATAAGTATAAAATATATACTTTATAAAATTTTAAATTTTTTACACAAGTTAGTTAAAAGTGTAAATAGTAACAAATTTTTTAATCTTTTTGTTAGTAACAATATGAGAAAAAAATGGTAAAATAAGCTAGAGAGGTTTTTTACAGGAGGTGTGTTATGAAACATCTCGTAGGACAAAATTGGCATACTTTGGAGTCTGAAAAGATTATTGAGTTATTTGAGAGTGATGAAAATGATGGTCTTGGTTCTTTAAACATCAAACATAGAGAGGAGTTTTTTGGGAAAAATGTTTTAGAAAATAAAAAGCGAGATTCTAATCTTAAAAAGTTTTTTATGCAGTTTCATAATGCACTGATATATATACTTCTTGGTGCATCTATAGTTACTGCTTTGCTTGGCGAGTGGATTGATAGTGGTGTAATCTTTGCTGTTATTATCATAAATGTTATTATAGGATATGTGCAAGAAAAAAAGGCACAACAGGCGATAGAATCGCTTAAAAATATGATGACTACAGATGCAGTAGTGATTAGAGATGGTAAAAAAACTACTATCTCTTCTGTGGATTTAGTTCCTGGAGATATAACACTTTTAGAATCAGGTTTTAAAATTCCTGCTGATATTCGCCTAATAAATTCAAAAGAGTTAAAGATAGATGAATCTATGCTCACGGGTGAGTCTATAAGTGCTTTAAAAAATACAGAAGTTTGTGATAAAAAAGTTATGTTAAATGATAGAGTGAACATGGCATACTCTGGAACTTTTGTTACATATGGTCGTGCAAAAGGCATAGTTGTAGCAACCTCAGGAAATAGTGAACTTGGAAAAATAGCAAATCTTATAGAAGAGACTACAACTATAGAGACTCCCCTAACTAAAAAAATATCGGCATTTTCAAAATTGTTACTTTATATTATTTTGGTTTTAGCAGTTTTTACATTTTTAATTGGAATACTTAGAGACAATAGTGTGATTGAAACTTTTATGGCTTCGGTTGCTCTTGCTGTTGGTGCTATTCCTGAAGGTTTACCAGCTGCTGTAACTATCACACTTGCTATTGGTGTGAGTCGTATGGCAAAGAAAAATGCCATTATCCGAAAACTTCCAGCAGTTGAGACATTAGGAAGTGTAACTGTGATATGTTCGGATAAAACAGGAACTTTAACTCAAAATAAGATGACTGTTACAGATATTTTTTGCTCAAATTTCTCTTATAAAGTGAGTGGAAATGGATATGAACCAAAAGGTGAATTTACTTTAGATGATGAAAAAATAGATATAAAAGAGGATATAAGCGAAGTTTTAAGAGCAGGGTATCTATGTAATGAGTCTTCTTTAGTGCATAAAGATAACTCTTATGAGATTAGTGGGGATCCAACAGAGGGAGCTTTAGTAGTAAGTGCTTTAAAATATGATAGTGATGAACATGTTATAAATAAAAAGTTTCCTCGTTTGGATATTTTGCCTTTTGAATCAGATAGACAGTTTATGGCTACTTTAAATAAAGATATAGACAAAGAGGAAAATGTACTATATTTGAAAGGCTCAATAGAGAAAACTTTAGCAATATGTTGTTATGAGTTGATAGATAATAAAGCAGTTAAGATAGACAGAGATAAGATAGAGGCAAAAGCTAAAGAGTACGCATCTAATGGTTTAAGAGTTCTTGCTATTGCTAAAAAAATTATTTCAAAAAATGAGATAGATGATGAAGTAGTGAAAGATGAGTTTATCTTTTTGGGTCTTCAAGCTATGATGGATCCACCTCGCAAGGAGGCTATAGAAGCGATAAAAGAGTCAAAAAATGCAGGTATAGATATCATTATGATAACAGGTGATCATGCTTTGACTGCTTTTTCTATCTCAAAAATGATGTCTATTGTAGATTTGGATGCAGAGTTTGAGAGTGCAGTTTTAAATGGAAGTGAACTCTCTGATTTAAGTGATAAGGAGCTAATAGAAAAAATATCATCTATAAAAGTTTTTGCTCGTGTTGAGCCTGAACAAAAACTTCGCATAGTAGATGCTTTGCAAGCTAGAGGTGAGATAGTGGCTATGACGGGTGATGGTGTAAATGATGCACCTGCTTTAAAACAAGCTGATATTGGAATAGCTATGGGTTTAGGTGGGACAGAGGTTGCAAAAGAGGCATCTGATATGATACTTAGTGATGATAACTTTAGCTCAATAGCTCATGCTATAAAAGAGGGTAGAAATGTTTTTGATAATTTAGTTAAATTTATAACATGGACACTACCTACAAATTTGGGTGAAGGACTTGTGATACTTACAGCTATTGTGCTTGGTATCACTTTGCCTATACTTCCTATTCAGATTTTATGGATAAACATGTCAACAGCTCTTCTTTTGGGACTGATGCTTGTTTTTGAACCACAAGAAGATGACATTATGAAGCGACCACCTAGAAAACCTGGACAACCGATACTTACTAAAAGTATAGTAGTACAGATGCTTCTTGTTGGATTTTATATGCTTATAGCTGCTTATATTATGTTTAACCATGTTATATCTTCTGGAGAGAGTGTAGAGTATGCTAGAACTGTATCTGTAAACATTTTTGTTTTTGTTGAGTTGGTTTATCTTTTTTTATGTAAAGATTTACAAAAATCGCTTTTTAAAACTAATATCTTAAATAATAAATTTTTACTTTTGGGTGTACTGCTTATGAGTATTGTTCAAATCACCTTCACACATGCAGATTTTATGAATATAATTTTTAAAAGCGAAGCTTTAGATATTCAAACATGGATGAAGATTATCGCTATCTCACTTGGTGTTATTGTTGTAGTTGAAATGAAAATGTTTATAGGTTCAAAATTAAAGTCTACCTTATAATGACTCTAATTCACTTCTAACAGTATCATTTCTCCCTCTAATAACCTTCTTGATATGCTCGATACTTATCTCCCATCTTTGAATGTTTTTAAACACAGATGGGTGAGTACCTCCCCATCTTTTAGAGTGCCTAGGTATCTCATCTCTTATATTTTGTGCTAAATTGTCCAAGATTAAAATCATTCTATCAGCAGAAAAAGTGCTACTTAGATAAAAATGGTACTTCTGTTTAAATCTATTTTTAAAATTAGCATTTTTCAAAAGTGAGCGAAACAAAAAAGTGGACCAAGGCGGATTTCGATAGATAAGATCGTTAGTAGTTGTTAAGATAAAAAACATATTTGTTCTTATTGGGTCTCCCCAAGCTCCTAGAGCTAAATCTAAATCCTCTATAATCCATCTCCATTTTGCACCATCTTTTTGTTCTCTCCAATATCTTATATTTTCATAAGGCCAGTCAACATTTGCAAAGTATGTCTGTGCAATTATATAATCTATATAGTTTTCAATATCCATTTTAGTAGAGATTTCATCATAATTGACATCACTCTCTAAGCCATATGTTTGTATATATGAAATCATCTGTTGATAATTCTCTTTTCCTCCCTCATTTATCTTCATGCTATTTTCTAAAATGTCTACTTTTTTGTCATCAAGTCCAGGGTAGTTTTCAGCTAAAAAATCTTCATTTTTCTTCTCTCTTATATTGTGAATACCCCAATATTTCCCATTTATATAGACGATAGAGGGTCTATAATCTTGATAATCAACATCTAAGTCATCTTTGATAACTTGTTGCATAAAAGCATCTCTAAGCATAGTAGAGTACCAATCTTGCCCAGAGCTTCTGAGTTTAAAACCTTTGAATTTGGTGATATTTTTATTTGGAAATAGTTTATACTCTATAAAATTTTTGCCATATTTTGAGTTTGCTTTTATGGAGAGTGATTTTTGTGGTATAGCTCTTGAACAACTTCCACTTATCTTTATATCTACCTCTTGTGAGAAACCTATCTTTTTGTTTTTGTCAAAATACTCAATATTTGCAGGTCTTCTCCAGTTTTGATAAAAGTTAGCAACTTCAGGCTCTATACCACAACCAGGGCTAACTGTACCATTTGTTCCAATAGTATAAATACCAATCTCATTATCAAAAAAGTAGCTATCATCTGTAACAATTGAGACAACCGGAAGATTTGTCTCTTCATCTATAAAATAGCTTTTAGTTACAACTTCGCTTGGTAATTTACCATCTTCAAAAGCAAAAGATCTGATTATTGTTGTTTTGTCTATGGTAAATGGTTCAGTATAAATAGCAGAGTTTTTACTAGGATATGAGCCATCAGTTGTATAGTGTATCACAGCTTCATTTTTTGCATTCAAACTAACACTTTGTGTAGCATAATAAAAACCAGAATCTAAGGAAAATGTAGGTTTCAAAGATAGTGTTAAATCCCTAATTGCTGTGCTATTTTCTCTCTTTGGTGTTGGACTCATATAGCCTGATTTGTTGTATGATATATCAGCTTTTTGTTTTGTAAATGAAAACCCATCTACAAGCTCTCCAGCTCTATCAAAAAGCCCAACAGCTTCACCTTTATTTTTTAGTTTAAAGTTTGTATGATAACCTTTTTTAACAATATCCTCTTCATCCGCCCAAAATATCATATATTCACCAGAAGCTAAAACACTCCCAAGAGGTATAGTCCATTTGCCTTCATTTAAATTATCACTTAATTTATAGCTACTTATATCAATATCTTCATCACTTTGATTGTGTATCTCAATCCAGTCTGAAAATGCGAGAAAATCTGGATCCATTACTGTGTGGGCATTTACTGCCATCACTTCGCTTATGATTAATTTTTTCTTCTGGACACTCTCATTTAGTGATACAAATTGCATCTCTATATGTGCCACTTTAACAAAATTTTGATCCCATCCAATAACTCCAGCTTGGATAGAAGTGCTATCTTCATTTAGTCCAATTTTATCTTTTTGTATAGAGATCTCTACAAGATTATTATCTTTGGCAAACTCCACATACCCGATATGTTCAAATGACCATCTATTGCTGTTTGCTGTGGATTTATAGAGTCTATTATCTTCTATCACATAATCAGCTCCTTTTACAATGTCGGTGCTATATCCTGTGTTTGTATCTTTGTCGCTATTTATGTAGATTTGTGAATGTTTACCAAAATCACCTTTGTGGATTAAAAAGTAGATATTTTTATCATCATCAATAACCTTAAAGTCACCAACACTAGAGTTAGCCAAGATTGGAATACCTTGCCAATCACTCGCATCCCCATCAATTGTTAAAAAATCATTTTCAAGAGCAGTCATGGTGATATTTGAAGAAATTTCCCAATTTTCAAGTAGACTAATGGCAGCTACTCTAAAATCGGGCACAATTTGAGGCATAAATTCTGTTGTGCTTTGAACATAAAATCTCTCATCATCATTTATAAACTCAGCAGTTGCAATTTTTTTCCAATTCCAACTTGAACCATCTGCTGTAGATTTATAAACTCTATCGTCCTCTATGAGATAATCAGCTCCATCTACAAGATGATTTTTATAACCTGTATTTTTATCTCTATCACTATCTATGAAAAATTGAATAAATTTACCAGTATCTTCTCCTTTTTTTAGATTAATCTCTATCTTATCGTTGTTTAAAGATTTTTCTAAAACTCCTAAAGATGAGTGGCTTACCCTTATTTTTTCGTCTTTAGCTTTGGTTGCTTGTGTGTCTGTTTCGCTATTGCAACCTATCATAAAAAAGATGGCAAGTGTTATGGTGAAAATGGAGTTGGTTTTGTTCATAAAAATATCCTTGTGAAGCCATGTTATCAAAATAGGCTTTTTGGTACAATAAAATTAAAAGGTTAAAATATGAGAAGTTTATGGAGTGATAAAGAGGCAAAAAAATATGAAGATGATCCACTTTTGATGCGGGTTTATACATCTAGACTACTTGGAGCTTCACAAGATTTGGTGTTACATGGAGGAGGAAATACCTCTGTAAAGATTGATAATTTGCTCTATGTTAAAGGGAGTGGTTGGGATTTGGCTACTATTGAAAAGGAGGGATTTCCTGCTGTAGATTTAGATGTTTTAAAGCAGATGGCAACAAGAGAAAAACTAAGTGATACCCAAATGGTTATAGAGCAAAAAGAGGCGATGGTTGATAAAACTTCACCAAACCCCTCTATCGAGGCTATACTTCATGCGATTATCCCTTTTAAATATGTTGACCACACACATGCAGATGCAGTAGTTGCACTTACAAATACTCCAAATGGAAAACAGTGTATCAAAGATTTATATAGTGAAAATATGCTTATTATTGATTATGTTATGCCTGGATTTGTTTTGGCAAAAAAGATTTATGAAGAGACAAAAGATGTAGATTGGGATAAGTTAGAGGGTATTGTTTTATTAAATCATGGAGTGTTTACTTTTGATGAGAGTGCAAAAGCATCTTATGAAAAGATGATAGAAATTGTCACAAAAGCAGAAAAAACTCTTGAGGTTAAGATGCCAAGTGTTACCCCTTTTACAGATGATGAACTTGGTCTTTATCAAGAAAAAATCTCACATTTAAGAGGTGAAGAGATTGTGCCTTTTGTAGTTTTAGAAAAAGAAGCTTACTATTTTAGCAAACTTAAAAATATCGAAGATATTATCTATAATGGACCTTTAACTCCAGAACATGTCATACGAACAAAACCTTTTCCTCTGTTTGTGAAAGATGATTTTGAAAAAGATTTAAAAGATTTTGAGAGCCTTTATAAAGAGTATTTTAAAAAATATGCTAAAGATGAAATCATGTTGGATGTAGCTCCAAGATATGCGATTGTTAAAAATAAGGGAGTTGTTACTTTTGGAAGAGATGAAAAAGAGAATCGTATCTTAAAAGATATCGTATTTCACACTATAAAAGCGATGTTAAAGTCACAAAATTTAGGCGGCTGGTGTTCACTTGGTCAAAAAGATATTTTTGATATGGAGTATTGGGAACTAGAACAAGCAAAACTAAGGAAAAAATTATGAATGCTTATAGGTTCATAATTACAGGAAAAGTACAAGGAGTTGCTTATGAAAAATCTATACAACAAGTTGCATCTTTAGGGCAATTAAAAGGTTTTGTAAAAAAGTTAAAAGATGGAAGTGTTGAGGTTGTTGTAGATTTAGATGAGTGCCAACTTGATGAGTTTACCTCTGTACTTAAAAGAGGATCATCTATGAGTGAGGTTGAAGATATAACATATGAGATTTTACAAGAGGATGATTTACTTTATGATGGGTTTGAGATACGATATTGAATAGTTATGATTTAATCGTTGTTGGTTCAGGAGCTGCTGGCATGATGAGTGCTATTAGGGCAAAAAGAGAGGGTAAAAGTGTACTTCTTTTAGAGAAACTTCCAAAGCTAGGAGCAAAACTAAAAGCAACTGGCGGAGGCAAGTGCAATCTTACAAATAGTTTAGAAAATGAGGAGTTTATGGATCGTTTTGGAAAAAATGGTAGGTTTATGACCTCTGCACTTAAGCTGTTAGATTATCAAAAACTCATAGATTTTTTTAGAGAGATTGGGGTGGAGTGTCATATGCCTGATGGGTATAGAGTTTTTCCTGTTACTCATAATTCAGATACGATTGTTTTAGCTTTGATAGATGAGATGCAAAAGCTTGGAGTTAAGATATTGTGTTCTAAAAAAGTAGAAAAACTAAACTTTGAAAAAGGTAAAATAACAGGAGTTAGTACAGATAAAGATAGATTTATAAGCTCCAATGTCATCATCGCAACTGGAGGTCTTGGATATCCAAGTTTGGGAGCAGATGGGGATGGTTATGAACTAGCAAAAAAATTAGGACACAATATAACCCCACTTTTTCCTGCAATGTTGCCATTAAAAGTCTCACAAAATTGGGTTTCAAACTGCAAAGCCGACACAATCGCAAAAGCCCAAATCCGCATAAATTTACCAAAAGCAAAAAAACTTAGAGCTATCTCTGATTTGATATTTACCAAAGATGGAATTAGAGGACCTGTAGTTCTTGATTTTGCGAGAGAGATAACACCTCTGCTTCAAAAGTATAAAGAAGTCCCACTTTTGGTAAATCTCACTAAAGGGATGAACGAGGAAGAGATAAGAGTGCATCTGAAAAAACATCATCAGATGGAGATTTTAAATAGCATCTCAAAGATACTTCCAAAATCTATCTCACTAGAGTTTTGTAAACTCTGCAATATAAAGCAAGATGAAAAATGGGGCAAAATAGAGGGAGAAAAAAGAGACAAACTTATCAAGATGCTAGCTTGGACTCCTTTGAGTGTTATTGGATGTGATGGGTATGAAAAAGCGATGATTACAAGAGGAGGAGTCTCACTAAAAGAGATTGATCCAAAAACTATGCAAAGCAAACTTATAAAAGGGCTTTATTTTTGTGGAGAGGTGGTTGATTTGGATGGACCTTGTGGAGGGTATAATTTGCAATGGTCATTTGCTAGTGGTTATTTGGCTGGGGGATTAAATATAGGATAAGATTATGAAAACTTGTTAGCCTTTCAAACTTTTCATCAACTCTAACAAAGTTTTTTTGAAAAAAGTTTGTTAGATTTTAAGATGATAGAGCTTCTATGCAATCTATCCAAGTTTTAAATCTAGAGCATTTTTCTTTTATAGTGTCTAAGCCAATCTCATCAGTTATAAGAGGACCATGAAATACTTTGTCATATCTCTCGTCATATTTATCAAAAAAATCAAAAATTCTTTTTGAAGGTGCTGTCTCTTTTGAATTATTAATATTTTCAATACTACCGCAATTGGCAATAATCTGTTCAATATCAATTTTTGCACTTGGTTCAAAATAGTCTTCATAATATGATGCATCACTAAATAGTAGTGTTTCAAATTCATATTGTTGTATGTATGGTATTAGTTTTCTATCTGTTTCAAATAAATCAGATATTATTGATTCTAATTGACTTGCTGTTGGTACTCCTTGAATATCAAAGCCATATAAATCATAAAATGTTGTTACATAATCAAAACTAGGTAAAAGTTTTTCTAATTCACTTTTAACTCGGTCTAAATTTATACATCCACCTTTATGTTTAGTCCCACATTTTTGCCGTTTTGTAGTAACAATAATAGAAGTTAAGTCAATATTTATACTATGAAAATATGGTCTTAAAACTTGTTTACAAAATTCATCTTCTGTTTGTCCTTCAACAGAAATAGCTATTCTAGTCATATGTTGGCATTCCACCAATTAAATTCTTTTGCCAAATTTCTCCTAAGCTATACTCTTCTAACCAATCTTTATATTTTGCTTTATCTAATCTTTTAAACTCTGAGTGATTATCTACTCTATCTACAACAATAAGATCTTCAATATCAAAATTATCCGTTAAAGTTATAGATTGTGTGGAAGCTATTATTTGTGTTTTTTTTGATACTTTTCTAAACATACTTGCTAATAATTTTAATGCAAAAGGGTGAAGTCCTAATTCAGGTTCATCTAAAAGAATTATGGTTGGTAAATTTGGTTGCAAAAGAAGAGTTGTTAAGCAGATAAACCTTATCGTTCCATCAGATAAATCATTGGCATCAAAGTACTCATCAGTACCTTTATGTTTCCATTTTAATTTAATT
>JAMOMC010000004.1 GCA_027068765.1 Campylobacterales bacterium | reverse complement strand
ACCTCATACTCACTCACCACTTTATACTTTGGAGAACAGCCAATAAAAAACAGTGTGCTTAAAATAATAAAAATATACTGCATATCTACTCCTTTATTACAAATAATATCATATATTTAACAATATAGATTTAATTTATTTTTAATTTTGTCGATATAAAAAGAAACATAAGGTTTATATAATGAAAAAAACATATGCAATATCTTTAATTTTATTTACACTTTTAACTACTGGATGCGACAACTCTACAACCCTTAACGATGATACAGTTATAACTGCTGGTTCACAAAATAGTGATTTAGAGATACTAGGCGAAGAAGATTTAGATTTTAAACAGACTCTTACAAGTGATAAATGGACAAAAATAACTATGAACTTATCTAAATTTAACTCTATAAACCCATCATATTTTCAAAAAAGTTATCTAGTAGAGCTAGATTTTAAAGATGGAAAACTAACAGCTTATGCAGATTGTCAAAAATTGAGTGCAAGATATAAAATAAGTGATAAAGATATATCATTTTCAAAAATCACATACAAAGCAGATGATAAAGCTTTTTGCCAACCATCAGAAGATGCAGATCAAGCAGTATATGAGTTTTTAAACAACTCTTTTGAAGCAACTAATATAGAAAAAGATGAGGTTACTTTTAAAGCAGACTATTTTGATACAGAAGTGACACTAAAAAGAGAAGAAAATTAACCTCTTTCTCTTTTTCCATCATATGCTACGATACCATAAGTTAAGTTGATAACTTTTCCATATCCCATCTGTCTCATTGCATTCATGCAGTGGTTACTTCGACTTCCAGTTAAACAATAAAGAACAATAGGTATATTTTTTTTCTCATCAAGTTGCGAAAGCTCTTTATAAAATGAAGTGGTAGGAATAAGTGCATTTGTACCTACAATTCTATTGTCTTGCCACTCCATCCACTCTCTAACATCAACAAGAGCAAAATCAACAAATCCAAGCTCTCTTGCCTCCAAAAGTGCTTCAAGTTCGACTCCAATAATCTGACTCTTTTCTAAAATCATTGCACACTCATCTTTTGTAAAGCCTTTTGAGTGAGCTTTTTCTATTTTAGGTTCATCTGAAACAAACTCTTTTGTGCAAAAAATACCACAATGACAACTTCCATTTTCAGGTATCTCTTTTTCCAAAGCAGGCACGCAAGGACAAAGACGATTATCAGCCTCTTGTCTCTGCTTTTCATCTTCTCCAACAACCATAAAACATGGGCAATATCTTTTTCCATATAAAATATTGTTTCGTGCCAAACCCATCTGTGTCGATTTATTTATTTCAGGATTTTGATTATAAACAAAACCAAACTTTTCATTCACCTCATCAGTAAATTTTATCGTATCTTCTAGCTCTTTTTTATACTCCGTAGAGTTTATATCTATCTTTGAAATCATGCAGGTTTTTGAGCACCTTCAAAATCAGGTGAACAGAAAATTCCACAATGACAAACACCTTTTTGTGGTATCTCCTCTTCAATAGCAGGCTTACAAGGACAGATTCTATCATCTGCACTTTTATGTTTTCCATCTTCCTCTATAACCATAAAACATGGACAAAATCTCTTTCCATAAAGAAGTTTATGACGAGCAAGTCCCATTATAACACCTTCATTTACATCTTCATTTGCATTGTAAACCCAATTAAATTGTTTATTTACCTTATCTGCAAACTTTTTTGTCTTCTCTAGCTCTGTTAAAAACTCTTCTGAATTCATATCTATTTTTTGCATTTTATTCCCCTATAATTTTCTATAATCTTATCATAATTCTTTTATAAACCAAGGCAAACCTTGTATATTTAACTCTTCCATAAAAGGATCTGGATCAAACTGTTCCATATTTAATACACCTTTTTGCATCCATATATTTTTCATCATAAGCTTTGCACCAATCATCGCAGGAACTCCTGTTGTGTAGCTTACAGCTTGTGCTTTTGTCTCTTTAAAAGCTTCTTGGTGGTCACAAACATTGTAGATATAGATTTTTTTTCTCACACCATCTTTAAGTCCCGTTGCCACAACTCCAATATTTGTTTTTCCTTTAGTTCTCTCTCCTAAAGTTGAGGGGTCTGGAAGAAGAGTTTTTAAAAACTGTATAGGGATTATCTTCTGTCCATTATGCTCTATCTCTTTTATTCCTAACATCCCAACATTTTCAAGACACTTCATATGAGTTAGATAACTCTCTCCAAAAGTCATAAAAAATCTAACTCTTTTTAAACCCTTTATATGTTTAACCAAAGACTCCATCTCTTCATGGTAGAGGAGATAACTATCTCTTTTGCCAATCTGTGGATAATCCCAAGATATCTTAATCTCCATAGGTTTAGTCTCTATCCACTCTCCATTTTCCCAATATTTTCCTTTTGAGCTAACTTCTCTTAGATTTATCTCTGGATTAAAATTTGTCGCAAAAGCATAACCGTGATCACCATCATTGCAATCAAGTATATCAATCATCTCTATCTTGTCAAAATAGTGCTTTTGCAAATATGCACAAAAAACATTTGTAACCCCAGGATCAAATCCACTCCCTAAAAGTGCCATAATCTCCGCTTTTTTATATCTTTGATGAAATGCCCATTGTTCTTTATACTCAAATTTTGCCTCATCAGGATGCTCATAATTTGCAGTATCTAGATAATGTACACTTGTTTTTAAACAAGCCTCCATAATAGTTAAATCTTGAAAAGGAAGAGCGATATTTAAAACCATATCAGGTTTTACTTTTTCTATCAAAGTTACAAGCTCATCAACACAGTCTGCATCTACTTGAGCTATATCTATGCTATCTTTCCCTACCTCCTCTTGTATAAGTTTACATTTTGAGAGTGTTCTACTTGCTAAGGTTATTTTTGTAAAAATATCTCTATTTTGCACACATTTATAAACAACAACTCGAGAAACCCCTCCAGCACCAATAATCAAAATATTTGCCACACCAACCCCTAAAAATTTTCTAAAATTATACCAAAATTGTAACAATTTGAAATATAAACAGAAGTTTTTACAAAAAAAAGTTAAAAATATAGACAAAAGTTAAAAAAATTACTATAGTTGGAACAGTAATTAATTTAGAAAAGGACTCTTTTATGAAACATCTATTTATAACATTAACCTCGATTTTACTCTTTTTAGGATGCAGTGATAGTAATTCAGATAAAAAAATATACACAACAGATATAAGTGATAAATCCTACAATGATAATGTTTCTCAAAAAAAAGATACAAGTAGCAATTTTAGAGTAACTTCAAACCAAATTAGCACAGATATAGAGTTTGTAAAAACAATTGGTGTTAACGGTAATGCCCTAGATATAGCACTCTCCAATGATGGCAATTTTGCTTATATTGCTAGTGGAGATTATGGTCTACAAGTTTTAGATATCCAAAACCCTTCTTATCCAAAACTGATAGGAACTTATGATGCTTATGGATATGTAAATCATGTAGAAGTTATAAACAATGTAGCGTTTGTATCTTATGTTGCAACAACTTGGGAAGATTATGAAAGATTAAATGCATATGATATAACTTACCCTTACAGTATAGAGTATTTAGGATATTATGAGGGCTATAAAAGTAATAATCATAAGTTTGCCCAAACATCTAATCTATACTATCATCTAACAGACGATGCGATATTTTTAACTAGCAGATATGATGGCAGGGAACAAAACAGTTATCCACTCTACGACCCTTATGCTTTTGCACTGAGTGGTGGGTATATTTTTATTGCAAATGGGAGAGAAGGTGTTACTGTATTAAAAACAGAAGATGGTGCGAGTGTGGCTAGTTTAACCTCGCCATAAAAGCAACTCTAAACCCTCTCCCAAACAAACCCGCACACATTTCTCTCTTTTTTACAAAATTCTATCCCAACAAGATAAATTTCATCAAACTCTTGATACTTTTCAAAGTATCTCTTCTCTTTTATCTGTGTCAATGCTTTGCCTTCTGGAGCATCCACAACTTTAAACTCAAAGATATAAACTCTATCTTTAAACTTTAGTGTCAAATCTATCCTATTTTTATTTGTTGCATCTTCTGTTATAGTCTCTACTCCTAAACTTGCTAGATATGCATACATAACACTAGCATAGTATCCTTCATAGTTTTGTATCTCATTGTTTGTGAAGTTGTGATAAGGAATAGATGCAAAAAGAGCTTTTATACTCTTTTCAAACTCATCTAGATTTGATTCATTTAGCATATCATATAGTCTACTTTGGTATTTTAATTTGTTATATTTTTGTTTAGTTAAGTAGTCTATTAACAGATCATTAAAAGATGTTTGTATCTCTTTGTTTGGAATGGTTAGTTTATATTTAATACCTCTTGGTGTTGCTATCTTCTCTTTTATTGTAAGATAACCTGTTTGCCATAAAAGAGCTATAAGATCTATATAATCAACATCAAAACTATCAAGTAAGGCATCTGTAGCTTCATAGTTTTC
>JAMOMC010000003.1 GCA_027068765.1 Campylobacterales bacterium | reverse complement strand
TTCTTATATCTTAATATTTGGATATTTTTTTCGTATATACTCCACAAAATTTTCTACTTCATTTTGTAGATGTTTTAAATCTTTTTTATTGTCTATCACAAATGTGGATAGAGATTTTTTATCATCTATACTCATTTGAGAACTAATTCTATCAGTTGCCTCTTTTTTACTTAAATTTTCACGATCTACTAATCTTTGAAGTTGTTGCTCTTTTGTGCAGTAGACCATAACAATTTCTGCAATATCATAGTTTTTATTTTCAAAAAATAGTGGAATATCTACGATATAAGGGACATTTTTACTCTCACAAAAAGAGGCTTGTTTTTGAATCTCCTCTTTTATAAGTGGATGTAAAAGTGCTTCAAGTTTTAATCTTTCAAGTTTGTTTGCAAATATCAAAGAGCCAAGTTTTTTACGATCTACTTTTTTCTTTTTGATATACTCTTTTCCAAAAATATTTGAGATTTTATCTACTTGCATATCTAGTATCTGATGAGCAACTTTGTCTGCATCTATTATCTTAAATCCGTACATTTGTAACAAGGAGCAGACACTGCTCTTGCCACTAGCTATGCCTCCTGTTAGTGCGATTGCATTTTTGAAACTCAATTTTTAGCAATTCCTAATAACTCTTTTTTAACATATGTAGGAACAGCAAAAGATGCTCTTTGAATGTCAGAGTTATAATACTTTAAATCTTCTATCAAGTCAGCTCTTTGCAAGATTATATCTGCGGTTGGGTGATACTTTTTAGAAGCTAAAATAAAGTTCCAGTTAACCCCTGGATAAGTTATCATCTCATATCTATATGGCATAACTATGTCAAAAAGTGAACCCATCTTTTTGAGTATATTTTTATGCTCATCCATATCAACAAACCAGCTACTTCCTTGAACTGCCATCAAGCCGTCATCTTTTAACACACGATTTGCTTGTGCATAAAATGCTGGTTCAAAAAGTCCTGATGAGTGGTTTTTTGCATCTGTTGAATCAACCAAGATGATGTCATAACTCTTATCTTCAGCATTTGCAATAAACTCTACACCATCACCAATTGTAAGATTTAATCTTGGGTTTTCAAAAACTTCACTAACTCCTAAAAAATACTTTTTAGAGACATTTATAACCTCTTCATCTATCTCGACCAAATCAATATCTATATCACAATGCCGTAAAACTTCTCTAGCACATCCTCCATCTCCACCACCGATAATCAAAACTTTGGAAGGCTCTCTATGTGTGCAAATTGGAACATGAGCTAACATTTCATGATAGATAAACTCATCTTTTTGGCTCATCATCGCATTTCCATCAAGCACTAGTATATTGCCTAAGTCTTCACTTTTGTAAACTTCGATATTTTGATATTTACTCTTTGTCTCAAAAATCTTCTCTTTTACTTTTAAACTCTGTTTTATAAAACCATGCTCTTCTTCAAAATACATACTATTCCCCTAATATTTTTTTAAATTTCAATAATATTCTCCACCCCTGAAAAAAACCTAATAACTCATCGCTCCTGCATTTAATAATCCAATCGATATAGATAAAAATGCCATCAAAATACCAACAGATAAAACATCCTCTTCAATCTGCTTTTCAAATGAAAACTTTCCTTTTCTTTTGGTCACAACATAAGCAAATGCAAGCTGAACAAACATAGCAACAATAGCCCAAATGAAAAAATCAAAATACGAAACAGAGCTAAGTAGTGCACCATAAAGAGGTATACTAAAACCTAATATCGCACCACCAAAACCGATAGATGCAGCCTTATTGTTCTTTTCAAATATTAGCTTATAGTCATCATAAGGAGTGACTTTTGCATATAAGTAGAGAAATAGCACTACAATCGCAATTGCTGTTATAAAAAAGAATAAAAACGCGAAAAATGAACCCATATAAAATCCTTGTTATTTTTTTGTGAGATATTGTAATTAAAAAGAGCTTACAAGTGGTTATAAAGCTTAAATGTTACTTTTTTGAAGTAAATTGAGAAAATAGGCAAAAGAGGATAAAAATCAAATCTTTTAGTTAGAACAGTTGTTAGCAGTAGTTTTTTAAAGTAAAATTAAGCTAGACTAGACGAATGAAAAAAAGAGGTTTAGAGAAGTTTAATAACTTAGTAGATGCACTATCATCTCTTCCAACTGTTGGTAAAAAATCAGCTATTCGTTATGCTTATCATATGGTTTTAAATGATTCATTTTCTGCACTGAAACTAGCTCACTCCATAGAAGATGCCGTTGCAAGTATAAAAAAATGCACAATTTGCGGTGGGCTGAGCGAAGATGAGATTTGTGATATATGTTTAGATGATATAAGAGATGAGAGAAAACTTTGTGTTGTTGAGAGTGCTAAAGATATTTTTGTGATTGAGGAAAATGTTGGATATGATGGCAGATATTTTGTTTTAGAAAATTTAGATCAACAACAGATTGAAAAGTTAAAAAGTATAGTTTGTAGTGGAATACAAGAGCTTATATTTGCTTTTACTCCTTCGTTAGCAAGTGATGGTATAATTTTGTTTATCGAAGATAAGTTAAAAGAGTATGAGCTTAGTTTTACAAAAATTGCTCAAGGAGTTCCAACTGGAGTTAGTTTAGAAAATGTAGATATGCTATCACTCTCAAAAGCACTAACAGGAAGAGTTAGGATATAAGCTCCTTTATCAATCTTTTGTTATTATACCGCAATTTAAAATTTTGAGGAAAATATGGGACAGACAATTACAGAAAAGATATTTAGCCAGCATGTTGGAAGAGATGTAAAAGCGGGAGAGATTATAAGATGTGACATCGATATGGTTATAGGAAATGATATTACAACACCTATATCAATTCATGCTTTTGAAGAGAGTGGAGCTACAAAATTAGCAAAACCTGATAACTTTTCAATTGTTTTAGATCACTTCATACCTGCTAAGGATATCGCTTCAGCAAATCAAGCAAAGATAAGTCGAGAGTTTGCTTATAAACACAATTTAAAACACTTTTTTGATGAAAAAGATATGGGAATTGAGCATGCACTTTTACCTGAAAAGGGGCTTGTGATTCCTGGTGATGTTATAATTGGTGCAGATTCTCACACTTGTACTCACGGTGCTTTGGGTGCTTTTGCTACTGGTATGGGTTCAACCGATATTGCATTTGCGATGATTACTGGGGGGAATTGGTTTAAAGTTCCTGCATCTATTAAAGTTATATTTAGTGGAAAACCTGGAAAACATGTTTATGGAAAAGATCTAATTTTAGAGATTATTCGTCAAATTGGTGTAGACGGTGCTTTGTACCAGACACTTGAATTTACAGGTGATAGCATACCGTATCTTAATATGGACGATAGATTTAGTCTTTGCAACATGGCTATTGAAGCTGGTGCTAAAAGTGGAATTGTTGCAGTTGATGATATCACAAAAGAGTTTTTAAAAGATAAAGATTTAAGAGAAAAACCAAAATATCACTACTCAGATGTAGATGCAAACTATGTAAAAACAATTGAGATAGATGTGAGTAAACTAGAACCTATCATAGCTTATCCTCATCTTCCATCAAATGGAAAGTCGATAAAACAAGCAGTTGCAGATGACTTAGTAGTTGATCAAGTTTTTATAGGAAGTTGCACAAATGGAAGATTGGGTGATTTAAAAATGGCATCGGAGATTTTAAAAGGTAAAAAAGTACATAAAAAGACAAGGCTTATTGTAACTCCTGCCACACAGAAGATATTTAAACAAGCTCAAAAAGAGGGATTTATAGATATTTTAATAGATGCAGGTGCCGTTGTAAGCAATCCAACTTGTGGTGCATGTCTTGGAGGATATATGGGAATCTTAGGTGACAATGAGAGATGCATCTCTACAACAAACAGAAACTTTGTAGGCAGAATGGGAGCTAGAAGTTCAGAGATTTACTTGGCAAATTCTGCAGTAGCAGCAGCAAGTGCCATAGCTGGAAAGATAGCAGACCCTAGAGATATTTAGTTTGCACAAAATACCTTGCATTATTTTTTCAGGCGGGAAAAGCTCTCGCATGAAAACAGACAAAGCACTTCTTCCTTTTGGAGGATTTGATACTTTAGCAGAGTTTCAATTGTCTAAGTTTAAACCCTATTTTCAAAAAGTTTATATTGGATGTAAAAATAAAACAAAATTTAATTTTGAAGCAGAGTTTATTGAAGATTTAAAACAGTATGAAGATTGGGCTCCTCATATTGGACTTATTTCGGCTTTTGAAATACTAAATGAAGATGCCATCTTTGTTTTAAGTGTAGATGCACCTTTTTTTAATATTGAACATTTTGAAAAACTTTATAAAGAGTTAAACTCTAAAGATGCAATAGTCGCAAAAAGTACAGATGGAAAACAGCCTCTTTGTGCTATTTATAAAAAGAGTATACTTCCTCATTTAAAAGAGCTAACTAAAGAGAAACAATATAGATTTTCAAATCTTTTTGAGAAGATTTCTGTTGATTTTATAGAGTTTGATGATAATGAAATTTTTACAAACTTAAATACTTTAGAGGATTATAAGAGAGTAACTGGAATTTCTAATGTATAGTTGTTTTAAACTTAAATCCGAAGTGCAATTTTTATACCATGGAATCCTCCAATTTAGTGATTTTCTTGGTTTATGATTTAGCTTATTTTCTATAGTTCTATCATGTATGTATGATATCTTTTTCTATATTTTTATGAAATTTCATCATATAAATTTTGAAGAAATTCAGCGGTTTTCCCTCTGTTGTCTTCTTTTGTATTTGATATGATTTGCAATAGTTTATCTTTGTTAAAGTCTTTCAAGAGAATATGGATAGTCTTTTTAAAAGTCGGAAGCTCTTGATGTAAAATATTCCATATCTCGTCAGCATCTATACCAAAGTACTCATGAACGATAAGATTTCTAAAATCTACTATAACTCTATGTTCTTTACTCAATATATTGGAATTGATGAGATGTTTAGTAGCTTCTCCAATAATCTGCAACTCTCTTATCGTAGCATCAAAACTTTTTTCATCATGATAAAAACTCTGGGCATCACTAAACTTTGCATGATAACGAGATATCTTATCCATCGCAATAAGCAAATCTATAACAAAAAGTTCCAGCACTCTCTTAGACATAGATAATCTCTTTTTCTATCTCTTTTTTAATAAATGTACGAAGTGAATCATAATAGCCTATATCTACAGGCTTTTTAAAAGCATCTTCAAGATATTTTTTAAGATTATAGCGGTTGCTAAAACTCTTTACAGAAGTTACGATAACAATATCTATATCACTCTCTTGTGTCGCTTCATCTCTAGCATATGAACCAAAAAGACCTATATCATCTATATGATACTGCTCTTTTAAAAATGATTTTTTTTCATTTAAAAAATGTAATATATCAGATTTTGTCATATTGGCTCCTCGTATATTACTCAATTATATCATAATTTTTTCAAGAAAAATAGATACAGCATTTTCTTAAAAGCAGATTTTATGATTTCTAAAGCAACTAAACCACCATCTTTTCCCTTCTATGAAGAGCCAACAGATAAAATATAGCAGGTATGATGATCAGTGTTAAAACGGCAGATGTAGCCATACCACCTATCATCGGTGCTGCAATTCTCTGCATCACTTCACTTCCCACACCGTGTATATACATAATAGGCACAAGCCCAGCGATGATGGCAAACAGTGTCATAAGTTTTGGTCTAAGTCTAAGAGCAGCCCCATGATAGACAGCATCATATATATGCTCTTTTGTAAATGTTTCTCCTTTTGCTTTTAGCTCTTGCATCGCTTCATCAAGATATACCATCATCACTATCGATGTCTCAGCAGCAATTCCAAGAAGTGCTAAAAAGCCTACAATCACAGCTATAGAGATATTGAAATCCAAAAAGTCAAGATACCAGACACCTCCAGTTAGTGCAAAAGGCAGGGTAAAAAATATAATTGCAGTGTATGTTAAATTGCCAAGTGCAAAAAAGATTAGTAAAAATATAAACAACAAAGTCACAGGTATGATATATGCTAGCCTCTCCATGGCACTCTCCAAGTACTCACTCTGCCCAGCCCACTCATAATAAAATCCATCAGGAACCTTCAAATCTTCTAAAACTTTAAGAGCTTCATCTTTATATTGTTTTGTAGAGATACCTTGTTTTGGAGTGATGTAGATAAAGTTTACATTCATCCCTTTTTCAGATTTTATGACTGATGGACCCTCTTTGTAGTAGAGAGATGCAAATGTTTCAAGTGGGAAAAAGCCTAGTTTTGTCTTTACTTGTACTCTTTTTAGAGCCGTTAAATCTTCTCTTTGCTCACCTTCAAGTCTTAGTGTTATAGGGTATCTCTCCAAGCCCTTTATCATAGTCGATACTTTAGCCCCTCCAACAGCATATCCTATGGTATCTAAGATATCTTGTTTTGTGATGGAGTAACGGCTTAGTCTTTCTTGGTCTATATCTACCATTAGATAATATCCGCTATTTATTTTATCAGTCGATACTGAGAGGGTCTTGTCAAACTCTTTTAATCTCTTTTCAATCTCCATAGCGGTACTTTCCAAAATATTATGGTCATTTCCATAAAGCTTAATCCCAAGAGGAGTTCTTATACCTGTTAAAAGCATATCTATTCGTCCTCTTATAGGATAAGTCCATGAATTTATAAGCCCTTCAACTCTAAGTTTTTTATCCATCTCTTTCATAAGTTTTTTATAGGTCATTCCCTCTCGCCACTCGCTTTCGGGTTTAAACTGTATGATAGTCTCTATCATAGCTAGAGGTGCAGGATCAGTTGCTGAGTCAGCTCGTCCTGCTTTTCCAAATACAGTATCAACCTCTGGAAAGCTTTTTATGATTTTATCTGTCTTTTGTGTAAGCTCTTTGGCAAAATCTACTCCTATCCCATATGGAGTTACGGGCATGTACATAAATGTTTGCTCATTCATCATTGGCATAAATTCCCAATTTTGTTTTTTATAAAGAGGATAAGTTAAAACAATAGCCGCAATAAATCCCAAGATAACAAGGTATCTAGCTTTTAATGAAAGTTTTAACAAAGGTACATACAAAAATGTAAAAAATTTATTAATCCAATTTCTATTTTCTGGTATTATCTTTCCTCTTATAAAAAATATCATCAAAATAGGAACCAAAGTTATAGATATAAAAGCACCACTTATCATGGCAAATGTCTTAGTAAATGCTAAAGGAGTAAAAAGTTTCCCCTCTTGTCCAGAGAGTGCAAATATAGGTAAAAATGAAACAACAACCAAAATAAGAGCAAAAAATATAGGTCTTCCTACCTGCTTGGCAGCTTTTACTATCACTTTTACTCTATCTTCATTTGTAATCTCTCCTTTTTCAAGAGTTAGTTTATGTAGATATTTGTGAGCGTTCTCAACCATGACGATGGTTGCATCTACCATCGCTCCTATAGCTATGGCGATACCTCCAAGACTCATGATGTTTGAGCCAAGTCCAAAAAGCTTCATAAATGCAAATGTAAAAGCAACCGTTATAGGAAGAGTTATGATGATAATCAAAGCACTTCTAAAGTGAAGTAAAAATAGAGCGACAATTATCATAACTATGATACTCTCTTCAATTAGAGTTGTTTTTAGAGTATTTATCGCTTTATCTATGAGTGAACTTCTATCATAAGTCTCCACTACTTCGACACCTTCAATCTTTAGAGTTGCTAACTTGTCTTTTACAGCTTTTATAACTGCATATGGATTTTCGCCATATCTAACTATAACAATTCCACCAACAACTTCCCCCTCACCATCAAGATCAGCCATACCTCTTCTGTTTGTGCTAGTTATATTTACATTTGCTATATCTCCAACTTTTAGAGGAATATTGGAGTTAGTTTTTAGTGTAATGTTTTCAATATCTTCTATGTTTGTTAAGTAACCTCTAGCTTGTATAAAGTGTTCAAATCCATTTTCTAAGATAATCCGCCCACCTTGGTCGTTGTTACTCATCTGAATAACTTTTTTTATATCCTTTATGGAGAGATCATACTGAACTAACTTATCTTGATCTAATGTTATCTCATAGTTTTTGATAAATCCACCAACAGGAGCAACATCACTAACTCCATCAACTCCCAAAAGGGCATACTTGTAGTAGTAATCTTGCAAAGTTCTAAGCTCATCTAAACTCTTTGTCTTAGAAGTAAGTGCATACTCATAAGCCCAACCAACACCACTTGCATCTGGACCTATCGTAACCTCTGCCCCTTTTGGAAAACTGGATCTTAGTTGAGATAGTTGTTCTAATACTCTTGTTCTAGCATCATAAATATCTGCTTTGTCTTTAAAGATGATATATATAAGAGCATTTTCAAAACTACTCATCGCTCTTACTGTATCTATGTTTTGTAAAGATAATAAGTTTGAGATGAGAGGATAACTTACTTGTTCTTCAATAGTCGCAGGCGATTGCCCTTTCCACTTTACTTGCACGATAACTTGAGGAGGAGAGAGATCAGGAAGTGCATCTAGTGAAGTCTCTTTGATAGACCACACAGAAAAACCTAACAACATCAAAGTACTAAGAAGCACTAAAAAGATATTTTTTATACTAAAATCAATAATTTTTTCAACCATAACTTTACACCTTTTGGTTTTTTATAAGTGTAATTATATAGGGTAAAGTGTGTAAGAAGTGTGGAGAGGTATTACTTAAGCACATCCATCGTACAATAATCAATACCGTACTCATCCAAAAGAGAAATCAAAGCAATATCTGCACTATTTCCTTTGCAATTAAACGGATAAAAACTGCTCTCTTTAAGTATAATTGTCTCATTTGTTTCAACATTTAATGCTTCATTGTAAGCTGTTTGATTTTTATTAAAAACATTATCCATTAGTGCATCTAGTGGTTTTAATACAGCTTGCATCTTATCATAAGATTTATCTCCCATTGGATAAGAGTGATCACCTTTATAGACTTGATAATCTCTATTTTTATTTTCAGACACTTTAAGTTTGCTAAAAAGAGTCAAAGATATACGAGGATCTGTTGTAAAGTCGCTTGAAAACTCTTGCATAACTATTTTTGTATCAACACCTAAGTTTTGCAAATCATCACTTCGCATCTCAAATGCAAACCAACTACTCATAGAAAATATAAATCTACCATCTTTTCCAAAACCTTTTTCTAAAAATTCACTCATAACTTTAAACGAAATTCCACCACCAGAAGAGTGACCAACAACTCCTATCTTTGTTATATCAAATTTTTTAGATAACTCTTCACTTTCAAGAGTTGTCAAAAATCTCTCAATAAAATGATTTGCACTTTTCTCTTTTTCACATATTGAGTAGATAACTCCATACCCTTGGGATGCAATAAAATTTAACAATGAAGAGTAATCTTTATGATCTTTTGAGCTCCAGCCTGGAATAAACAAAACAGTAGGAATCTTTTTTGCACTATCAAAAACTTTTGGAGCATAAACAGTAGTGTTTCCAAAACTTCTAATCTCAATCTCTTTATTTAAAGATTTCCCGTAAACTCTTTTTGAGATATTTATATCTTCTAAAGAAGTTGCATTTTTGCATCCTGCCATAAACAGAGAAAAAGAGAAAAAAATTATAACAAAATAGCTTTGCAAAACATGCTCCTTAAAACTATTTTATCTAAAAATCATCCCTTTTTTTTCATTACTAAATTTAAAACTGCAAAAACAGTTATAAAAGCTACAATCAGAAACGAAACAGCATTTAAAACAGGAGTAGAGCTAAATTTTATCCTCGAATATAGATCAACTGGCAGAGTTGGATCTGAACCTACAAGAAATATAGTAGTATTAAAGTTTGAAAAGCTTATCAAAAAAGCAACCACAAATGCCCCAATCATCGCAGGTTTTAAAAATGGAATAGTGATATACCAAATAGCCTCCAACCTACTAGCTCTTAAACTAAGAGCAGCTTCTTCAAGAGTTCTATCAAACTTCTTTAACCTTGCAGAGACTAAAAGCATCACATATGTTGCTCCAAATGAGAACTGCCCAAATACAACAAGCCAAAAACTAGGTCTTAAAAACTCCAAATCTAATCCAAAATTATCTTCCATATAGTTACCTGCATAAGTAGAGCTAAGCAAGATAGAGATACCCAAAATAACACCAGGAATTACAAGCGGAGAGAGTGCCAAAAAGTAAAGAAATCCTTTAAATCTAAACTTCTCCTCTTCAAAAAGTAAAGCTGCCATTGTGCCAACTATCGTTGACAAAAGAGCAACAATAAAACCAGTTTTTAAACTCACAAAGATACTACTTATCAAGCCCTCATCAAAAAACAGTCCAACTCTATCATTTGTATCTGCAAAAAACCAATCAAAAGTTGCCCCAAGCCAAGGCAGAGATATAAAATCTGAATCATTAAAAGCCAAAACAGAGATTGCGGCAATAGGCATAATCAAAAATAGATAAAAAAGAGCGATATAAGTTCTATAAACTATCTTGTATCTTCGTGAATTTGGTAAACTTCGTATCATCTTCCAACCCTATCAAGTTTTTGTCCAGTTAATTTTAAAGCTATAAAAATAATCAAAGAGGAAAGAAGAAGAAGTAAAAATCCAAAAGAAGCTCCCTCATTCCAGTTAAATGTAGATAAAAATTGATTATAAATTTGCTCTGTAAACCAAAGAGAACTCTTCCCACCTAAAATATTTGGTGCTATATAATCCCCAATAACCAACATAAAAACTATAATACCTCCAGATGCAATACCAGGCATCGCATAAGGTATAATTATCTTTGTAAAAATTGTCCATTTTGTCGCACCCAAATCACAAGCCGCCTCTATCATGGAGTCATCCAAACTATCAAGTGCTGACATAATTGGAATTATCATAAAAAGCATGGACATATAGACAAGTCCTATTGTCAAACTAAAATTTGTATAAAGCATCTGTATAGGAGTTTCGATAATACCGATACTAATAAGAAAATTATTAATTACACCGGTGTCACTAAGAAGTATCATCCAGCCATAAATTGTGACAAGTTCCCCTACCCAAAGAGGTATAAGAAGCAGAAGCGTCATAAATATACTAAATTTTCTCGCAACAACTTTAGTAAGATAAAAAGCAACAGGAAAAGTTATAACAAAACCCAAGATTGTAACAGCGATAGAGTAGAGTGCAGTTTTGACAAAAGTTAACCAATAGATCTTATCTTCAAAAAAAGCTAGATAGTTATTAAAAGAGAAAACCATATCACCATCATCATTTTCAAACTGAAATGAACTTATAAAAAGGTCGATATGAGGAAGAACTATAAGCAAAACCAGCCAAAGCAAAACTGGAACTAAAAGTAGATAAAAAGTAAATTTACTACTTTTCATAACACTTTACATCATCAAAATGAAGACTAACTTGCATCTTATCACCTTCTTTTAAATCTTTTAACTTTGCATTTTGAGGCAAAGATATCAAAACTTCATCTTTACTTTCACCAATAATCGCTGATACTTTTGTATCTTTTCCATCAAAAAGTATAGTTTTTGCAGTAACTTGTATATTGTTTGTATCTTTTAAATTTTCGCTAGAGTTTATCACAAGTGCTTCTGGGCGAATAAAAAGTTTTGTAGGGTTTATCTCTAAATTAGGTTTAGATATGCTCCAGCCACTTTTCATAGTAAGTATGCCATTTTCATAACTTTTTATATCAAATTGATTGTTTTCTCCTACAAAACTAGCAACAAATGATGTTTTTGGATTCGCATAAAGTTCTCTTGGAGTATCTATCTGTTCAAATTTTCCACCATTCATAACCGCAACTTTATCACTCATAACAAGTGCTTCTGATTGGTCGTGAGTGATATATATAAAAGTTGTTCCTATCTCTTTTTGAAGCAGTTTAAGCTCTATCTTCATATGTTCTCTTAGTTTTCTATCTAATGCTCCAAGTGGCTCATCAAGAAGAAGTATAGATGGTTTTAAAACCAAAGACCTAGCGATAGCAACTCTTTGTCTTTGACCACCCGAAAGCTCTGTGACATTTTTCTTCTCATACCCACAAAGCCCAACTCGCTCTAGCATCTCACTCACTCTTTTTAAAACTTCAGCTTTATTTATCTTTTGTCTTTTTAATCCAAATGAGACATTTTCAAAAACATTCATCATCGGAAAAAGTGCTAAGTTTTGAAAGACGATATTTACAGGTCTTTTCTCAGGAGGTATATTATGCATAGACTCTCCTTTTATGATTATGTCGCCACTGCTTTGTTTTTCAAAACCTGAAATCATTCTAAGAAGTGTAGTTTTTCCACAACCAGAAGGTCCTAAAATAGAAAAAAACCCACCCTCTTCAACAGAAAAATCTATATTGTCGACTGCTGTAAATTCAGGAAAGTTTTTTACAAGATTTTTAACCTCTAGTATATTTCCCATAGACTATTTTGCCGCTTTAATTCTATCAAGAACTTTTGACTCAATTCTCTCAAATCCAGCAGGAATTGGTGGATGCCATTTTATGTTGGCTAAATCCTCTTTTTTAAAAGTTCTTGTAAAATTATCTTTTGTCTCTTCATTAAAAAACTTTTCCGCCCCTTTAGATGCTGTGCCATAACCTTCTTTGTTTGTAAAATATGCCGCATTTTTAGGCTCTAACATAAAGTTTATCCATTTGTATGCTGCTTCAACATTTTTAGCTTTTGCTGGAATTGCAAAAGTATCAATCCAACCAAGAGCCCCACTTTTTGGTGCAACAAAATCGATATCAGGATTTATCTTATGCAAAGCCCAACCTTTTCCATCCCAACCAGAGATAACATCTGCATCTCCACTTTTTATGATATTTATCTGAGTATCTCCACTTGTCCAGTAGTTTTTTACAAGTTTTTTATTTTCAATTAATTTTGTCTCAACTCTTTTCATCAACTTTTTATAAGCTTTTTTATCATCATAAAGCTCAAACGGATTTTCACCCATTCCAAAAGCAGTTGCGATAAGAAGAGGTCTTTTTAATCTATAAGATATCTTTCCATTATATTTAGGGTTCCACAAATCTGACCAATCATTGGCATCTGGAGCTAATTTTTTATTTACAATCAAGCCTGTTGTCCCATAACAAAAAGGAATAGCATATGATTTTCCATCTATGAGTGTGTTTTTCTTAACAACTTCAAGCATAGAAGGAGTTATCTTAGATGTATCAACTCTACTAAAATCGATAGCTTGGTATATAGGAAACTTCTCTTGTGCAAAAAAGATTCTATCTTGACTAGGCTGAGCTAAATCAAATCCTGCTCCACGAGTTGCACGAAGTTTTGCTATCATCTCTTCATTGTTTGAGTAGGTAATTTTTACTTTTATACCTGTTTGCTTTTCAAATGCCTTTACAAGCTCTGGGGGTGCATAACCTTTCCAAGTGATAATTTTTAAAGTACCTTCTGCCATAAGAGTAGAAGATGCTATCAAAATTAGTAATAGTAGTTTTTTCATTTAAGTTTTCCTTATTTTTAGTTATAAGCATATATTATACAAAGTGTTGCTTGAAGTTTGGAAGAGGCTGTGATGTTCTCACCATACTTATTTATTTAAACTCAATATCAGCAAATCAGAGCTTTTAATTTTATCACTTTATAAAACTCCTCTTTACTAGCTAAGTAAAGTGAATCTTTTTGAAGAATAACTTTTTTACTATATCGCAACTCTTTGGCATATGCACCCAAATACAAAATAGCAATATCTTTTAAAATGATAAATTTTGTCATAATGTTTATCCCAATATTTCTAATTCATCGCTATATTTTTTTAAACAATACTGTTCATAATTTGATTTGTATATTTTGTAATGTGCAGTTGTTTTATGCCCATCAAGAGCTTTTTCATCTCTCCAAGTTTCAACTGCCATAAATTTTTCTCTTTGATTTTCGTATTGAAAAATATCATAAAAGATACACCCATCTTCTGCTTTACTAGGTTTTACCATAGCAAAAAGAAGCTCTTTCATCTTTTCAATTGAATCTTTTTTAGCTATAAATGTCACTCTTTTAGTTATTGTCATGATTGTTTCTCCAAATTTTTTATGGATTATAGCACTACTGTATCAAATCTAACAAGAGTGTGTGAGCAAAGAAATATTTCACCCAGAAGCTAAAAAACAGTTTTCAATTTATTCTAATTCTTTTTTTGTTTCTGGGTGAAATTTATAATCATACATTTTAATCAATAGTATAACCTTGTTCGATTTCTACGATTTGTTAGGTATCTCTTTTAAAAACGAAGCTGTAAATTCAATTTAAAATAATTTTTTGTTTTATCCTGAATTACAGTACCAAACTTATGTCGTGAAGATGATGGTGTATCTAATTTAATATTTTCAAACAGATAGTTTTTTAGGCTATCTATATCAATTATATGAAATGTAATTAAATCACCGTTTTCTTTAACTACTATTGTTCCATTACTCTCATACGAACCATCCCATTTTTTACCAGCAAAAAAGCCTAATAAAATTGCTACAAGAAACTTTTTTAATTTATCTGATAACATAGCTTTATCATCAATGTCTAAATCTGTTAAAATAGTAGTTTTATCACATAAATAATCTACAATATCAGTAAGCTTAGAAATTCTACTACGATAAAAAGAGAGTAATAAATAACCTATAATCTCAGGCAAAGCACTATCAATCATCTTTAAATTATAGTTCATAGTATCTTTTTCAGCTTTTAAATAAGTAAATGTACCACCATTCTTAATTACTTCCTCTATTCTATCTCTTAATTTAGTTTTAGTAGAAATTTTGTTAATTTCAGATATTTTACTATTATCTAAATTTTCTATTTCAAACATAAAGTTTGTATTACCAGAAGCATTTAATAAAGTTGGCTTACTTCCTAAATATGATTTGATACCAAAGCCCTCATTTTCTTTAACAAATGTACTATGCTCTATATCTAAAATGATATCTGCTTTTTGAGAACTATTGCCACCTTTTATAGCACTAAAACCTAATGTTGTTTGTATTATCTCAAAATCTTCTACTTCAAAAGTTCCACTTCCATCTTTAATTTGACTTAAAATATTGCTAATAGATGTTTTATTAATTACTTCACTTATATCAATTTCATTTTCTTCATTTTTTATTGGATTTATAGATTTTAATTTCATACTACTTAGGGGTATAAATTCTAAATCTAAATTTTCAGTAGTTATCTTATTTATTTTAAAATAATCACCTGTTGGCTTTAAATCTTTGTCTGATAATAATAATTTTTGTTCTAATAGTATTTTTATAAAAGTGAATAGTTCAGTCCATTCCCCTCTATTCTTTGTTTTTTTCATGGACCTACCTATTTTGTTAAGATTATTCATATACGATATTAAATTACTACCTACTGCTTTTACGGCATCAATAGCTACACTATTACCTAATTGTTTCATAGCCTGAGTAGCACATACAGGAAAATGATAATCATCAGGAAAGCCCTGAATTTTTTGAGCTTCTTTAAATGATAGTTTTTTAACTTTTCCATCAACTAAATAGGCATCCCAATTTCTTCTATCATTGATATTAGAACCTCTACCACCTACACGAACAGTAAAACCTATTTCTCTGCTACACTCTCCACCCCATACATCACTCATATTAAATTTTAAAGGTATTTTAGATGGAAAATTAAAACCTTTTAAGATTTCTTCACCTTTAAAACCTATCATAAATGTTCTAGGTCTTAACTGCGGTAATCCATAATCAGAAGCTTTTACTATTTGATGATAAAAAGAGTAGCCTAATTCTTCTGTAAGTATATGTTGAATAGTTTTAAATGTACTTCCATTATCGTGCTTAACTAATCCCCTTACATTCTCTAAAAAAAATGCTTTAGGTCTTTTAGCTTTGATAATTTCTGCTATATCAAAAAATAGATTTCCTCTTTCAGATTTATGGTTATCATCAAAACCATATTTTTTACCTGCCTGACTAAATGGCTGACAAGGAAATCCAGCACATAAAATATCAAAATCAGGTATTTCTTCTGGCATAATCGTTTTAATATCTTTATTAAATAATCCATTTTCAAATAAATGCGGTGAATGTTTTTTAAAGTTATGTTCGTAAGTTTTTCTGGCATTAGTATCTATTTCAGAAGCAAATACACATTCTCCACCTAATTCACTAAATGCTTGATGAAAACCACCTATCCCAGCAAATAAATCAATAAAGGTAAAATTTATATTTTTATGATTGATTAGGTTAAATGAATTTTCTGAAATTCGTTTTGTCATAGTAACCTACCTTTTTTGTAAGTTTATCAAAAGTATTTAATTAGTTGGTTTAATATGTCAGAATGTTATTTTGGAAATATATTCCTGCTGGTATCTAACGAC
>JAMOMC010000002.1 GCA_027068765.1 Campylobacterales bacterium | reverse complement strand
TCCATAGCTATCTCTTCACTTTGTAACCAATTTTGAGACATTAATTCAAAATTTTGATTATTAAAGGCACTATAAAATTGTGCTAACACTTGAGTTGGATTTGTTAAATCTTTAAAACTCTCATCACCTGTAATTGCTGTTTGAATTGTTTTCATTTTTTATCTCCTTTATATATTTTAAATAAAGAAATAATATGTAACCATATAAAAATAGGAGCTGCAAAAAATACTGCATAAAACACATTATGATTTACACCTATATCATTTAAAATGAAAAATGCAATACCATAAGCAACTATTATAATATCTAATAAGCCAAAAAGATTGACAGCAATTAATGATTTTATTGATTGATAACCGTGAGCAATATAAATTGCTAAAGTTGTTGCTAAATATGCAGTTGTTATATGTAAAATCCCATCAATCACACCGTAGTTAATAGGTATGATATTATATGCTGCTTCTACAATAAATACTGCACCAAAAAACATTCTCAATGCTTGAGGAAAAAGTAAAAATTCTTGAGGTAATTTCAGTAATGCAGAGAACAGAGGTGATAAAATAACTCCCGCTATGGCAACACCAAGTAATATTATGACAAATAATGCAAAACTACTAATATCTTGTGGCAATATTGAAGCCTCGAGAAATATACCTATAAAAACAAGCCAACTAAAGAATATAATTGTACTTTTTGTTTTTATATTGTTTATTTCACTTTGTTTAGTAAGCAACCTAATAAGAACTACTGCCAGCATTATATTTATTAATATAATGTAAATTGTGGTTAATGATGTTATATCCACCTTTAAATCCTTGTGTTAAAATCATCAGTTGACTGATTGGTTTAATATTAACACATAAAAACTTAAATTAAACCAATTGGTCAACAAAGCTTATAAGTTTTTTAGTTGGAGTTCTAGTTGATTGATTACTATTAAATAGTTAAGTTTATTTTGTGATTTTTTTGCAGTTATTAAAGCACCTTCAATAAGTGCAACTATAAACATTGATAACTCTTTTGAATTGCATTGTTTAATTTCTTTAAGCTCAATAGCTTTATCTAAAGCCATTTTTATAATATTTTCAAAGTGGAGATATACACTTTCTAAAGCATTTTTAAACTCTTCATCAGATGGTGATAGCTCTTGAATAAGGTTGTTAAGAGGGCATCCTTTAATAAAATTAAATTTACTTGTATCTTTTATGATAAGTAATAATTCATCAATGATATTCTTTTCAACAGTTAATAAACGAGCATATTTGTTTGAGATGTTATATTTTATAATTTTATCAATTACATCTAACATTAACTCTTTTTTTGATTTATAAAGATGATACATTGAGCCTTTATTGACATTGGCTGTTTTAAGTATGGCACTTAATCCTGTACCATGATAACCATTTTGATATACTTCTTCAAATGTTGCCTGTAAAAGTTTGTTTTGTGTTGTTGATTGATTTTTCATAATATTCAATTATATCATATATGTTGTTTTGACTTAATAATTTAGTATCTATAACGGTCTCTCCAGTTTTTGTTATGTTTGACACAATATAGGAAATCCATTATTTAGTCTCAGAAATCTTTCAAGCTTTTTGTCCTATCTTATGTACTATTTATTTGAATGTAGCCCCATTCTATTACCTTCTGTATCTATGAATTGAGAGATATATCCAAACTCTCCAATGTTTGTTTTAGGAAATAGTATTTTTCCACCTGCCTCTACTATGCAATTTGATTCTATTGAAACATCTTCACATGAAAAATATATAATTACTCCGTCGCTACTTGGTTTATTGGTTTTGGATTGTACTAGACATCCAGCTGCACCAATTTGACCTGAATCACCAAACATATACATTTTACTATCTGGCATATCAAGTAATTGAAATTCTAAATTAAAAACTTTTGAATAAAACTTTTTTGCTCTTTCAATATCTGTTGTGGCAATATCAAACCATTCTACTAAATTCTTCATTTTCTTTCCTAGTATAATTTTTAACCATAACTAATCAAATATGATTGAATAAAATTATACAATATTCATAAAATTTAAAATTGTAAAAATACGACAAGATTAAATTAGTTATCAAAAATTAAAGATAATTCAAGTTCATCGCCATAAAACTCTTTTGGAGTTAAACCTGTAAATTCCTTAAAAATTTTATTAAAATGTGATTGGTCATAATATTCATTTTCATAAGCTATAGATGTAAGACTGTTATTTTTTGTATTAGACATAAATTTAAGTGTATTTTTAAGCTTTATAATTTTCAATAATTGTTTTGGGTTTAATCCTATATTTGATAAAAATGTACGTTCTAGTTTTCTTTTATTAATATTCATTTCAATAGATAAGTCAGTCACACTTAATTGTCCACTAGTTTTTATTATTGTTTCAATGGTAGATTTTAAAATAAAATCAATATTATGTTTATCACTCAATCTATTAGTTAAAAATAATTCAATGATATCTATTCTTTCTTCTGTTGTTTTTGCATTTAAAATTTTTTCTTCTATGTTTATTCCATCATCTTCAAATATTTCTTCTAAAGAAATAGTCCTATTTTCTAGTTCTTTAATAGGTATATTTGAAAAAGGTAAAAAGCCATTTGGTTGAAATATAACAAAAAACATACCAACATCTCCGGTTCTTAATAATTCAATTGGCTGTGTTAATTGTCCAACTACAAAACTTCTAGGAGAGGAAAAAGTTTTGGATTTTTTATCGTATTGTTTGAATAAATCACGGTAATGAAAAATTATTTTTATATGTCCATCAGGAACAATAATGTTTTTTTTAGGTATATTTTCTTTTGAACTTTCAAGCGTCCAATAGCATTTAATAAGAGAGGATAAGTTCTCACTAGGTTCAAATATATTATGATTCATTAGATTTCCTAACTTCTTTTAAATTTTATTTGTTATCTAACTTTAACAAATAAACATAGTTAAAGTTGAAATTTATGGTAAATTTTATACATAACGATCGAAGCGAGGAATATGCAGTTTTTTCCTTTTAAGTTCAAACATTTAAAACTTTGTTTGCAAGATAAAGCTCAAATTGTCGGCAGGATTAGCATGTTCCTCTTCCGCTGTTTTATTAGAGTAAAGACCATAAATATTTAACAAAAACCCAAACACCCAATAAAAAAATCGCTATTATAAATAAAAATAAAAAACCAAAAAAGACTCCAAAAAACTTGTCTATAAAATCCTCTTTATATTCACTATGATTATTGCTTTGATTTTTTTTATACTCTTTGAT
>JAMOMC010000001.1 GCA_027068765.1 Campylobacterales bacterium | reverse complement strand
TTTTATAGATTGTCAGATTCCCTCAGAGCATCTGAAAAGTATGGGTGCTAGGGAGATTGGGAGAGATGAGTTTTTGGATATGTTAGGTGAGGCTTTAGGAGAATAATACTATTTTAATTTAAATTTATGTAAAATAAAAGTATTAATTTTACATAAGGTTTTTATTTGAAAAAAATTGCTGTTATTGGCTTAGGTTATGTGGGTTTGCCTTTAGCTGTAGAGTTTGCTAAAAATTATAAAACGGTTGGTTTAGATATAAATCAAGAACGTATAGATGAACTTAAAAAAGGTTATGATAGAACACTTGAAGTAGATAAAGATCAGTTAAGCTGTGTAGATAAATTAACTTATACAACAAATTTTAATGATATCAAAGATTGCAATATTTATATTGTAACAGTACCAACCCCAATAAATTCAGCTAATCGTCCAGACCTTACACCTATCAAAAACTCCACACATAGTATTTCTAAAATACTTAAAAAAGATGATATCGTTATCTATGAGAGTACAGTATACCCTGGAGTAACAGAAGAGGTTTGTGTACCAATTCTTGAAGAAGGCTCAGGATTAAAATTTAATGAAAATTTTTACTGTGGTTACTCTCCTGAGCGGATCAATCCTGGCGATAAAGAGCGAACACTTACAAGGATACTTAAGATAACTAGCGGAAGTACACCTGAAATTGCTAAAAAAGTAGATGATTTATATAAAAGTATTATTACAGCAGGAACACATCTAGCACCTAGCATAAAAGTGGCTGAAGCTTCCAAGGTGATAGAAAATACTCAAAGAGATGTAAATATAGCACTTATGAACGAATTAGCGATGATTTTTGATGCGATGAATATAGATACAAAAGCAGTTTTAGAAGCTGCTGGTACTAAATGGAATTTTATAAAATTAACACCTGGACTTGTTGGCGGACACTGTATAGGAGTAGATCCCTATTATTTAACATTTAAAGCAGAAGAGTTAGGATATAAACCAAATTTGATATTAGCTTCTAGGCAAATTAATAATGGTGTCGGTAAATATATCGCAGAAAAAACTATCAAATTAATGATAAATGGTGATAAAAAGATAAAAAATGCCAATGTATTAGTGCTTGGTGTGACATTTAAAGAGAATTGTCCTGATATGCGAAATACTAAAGTAGTAGATGTGATTGAAGAATTAAAAGAGTATGGATGTCGTGTAGATGTATATGATCCTTGGGTAGATCCAGATGAAAATAAAAAATATTATAGCCATGGGATTATCTCTAATCCATTTGAAACTAAAGCTAAAAAATATAGTGCAATAGTTTTGGCTGTAGCACATGATGAGTTTAAAACACTTTCACAAGATGACTATGAAAGTATCATAGATGGAGAGTTTGTGTTAATAGATATTAAGGGTATTGCCCCAAAAGCAACTTGGAGGTTTTGAGTATGAAAAATTTTGCACTTATAGGAGTAGCTGGCTATATAGCACCAAGACATTTAATGGCTATAAAAGATACAGGAAATAATTTAGTAGCGACTATGGATAGATGTGATAGTGTGGGTATAATGGATAGCTATTTTCCAGAAGCTAGTTTTTTTACTGAGTTTGAAAGATTTGATAGACATATAGATAAACTAAGACTTCAAAATGATACTCCAATAGATTATGTATCTATAACAACACCAAATTATCTCCATGATTCTCACATAAGATGGGGTCTTAGGAGTGGAGCAGATGTGATATGTGAAAAACCACTTGTGTTAAATCCTTGGAATATAGATGCACTACAAGAAGTAGAAAAAAGAACAGGCAAAAAGATATACAATATCTTGCAACTTCGTCTTCATCCTTCAATTGTAGCACTCAAAGAAAAAGTACAAAAAGAGTTAACACAAAATCCTGATAAAATCTATGATATTGACTTGACCTATCTAACAAGTAGAGGTAAATGGTACTTTATCTCATGGAAAGGTGATGAAGCTAAAAGTGGCGGAATAGCTAGCAATATCGGTGTACATTTCTATGATATGCTCTCTTGGATATTTGGTGAAGTTGAAGAAAATATTGTGCATCTTAAAACAGATTTTGCAAATGCAGGTTATCTAAAATTAAAAAATGCAAGAGTAAGATGGTTTTTATCAATAAATTATGACTATATTCCAGATGAAATAAAAGCAATTGGACAAAGAACTTACAGAAGTATTACTGTTGATAGTGAAGAGCTAGAGTTTAGTGGAGGATTTACAGATCTTCATACTAGAAGTTATGAAGAGATATTAAAAGGTAATGGCTTTGGATTAGATGAGGCATATGGATCTATAAGAACAGTATCTACTATACGAAACACAGATGTTATAGGGCTTAAAGGGGATTATCATCCATTCTGCAAAAAGGTAATCAATGGGTAAATACTTTGTTCATGATAGTAGCTTTGTTGATGATGATGTTACCATTGGTGACAACACCAAAATCTGGCACTTTTCCCATATTTTATCTCATACAACCATAGGGAAAAATTGCTCCTTTGGTCAAAACTCTGTAGTAGGACCAAAAGTCAAAATAGGCAATGGAGTAAAAGTACAAAACAATATCTCTATCTATGAAGGTGTAGAGATAGAAGATGATGTTTTTTTAGGACCATCTATGGTATTTACAAATGTTATCAATCCAAGAGCTTTTATCCAAAGAAAAGATGAGTTTAAAAAGACTCTTTTAAAAAAAGGTTGTTCAATTGGAGCAAATGTTACTGTTATCTGTGGTGTAACGATAGGAGAGTATGCACTTATAGGAAGTGGTGCTGTTGTCAATAAAGATGTAAAATCTTATGCTCTTATGGTGGGAGTTCCTGCTCGTCAAATTGGTTGGGTGGGAGTTAGTGGAGATACACTAGTGTTTAATCAAGAGGATATATCTATCGATAGTGATGGCAGGAAGTATGTTATAATAGATGAAAATCTAGAGGAGATATAGATGCAATTAACAGTAAAAATAGATAATGATTTGATGGCTGATAAAATTTTATGGTTGCTAAATAGCTTTAAAGATAAAGGTGTTGAAGTGATTGCGGAAGATTTGAAAAATGAAGAAAATTCAAAATTTACTGATGAATATATTGAAGAAAACTGGCAAGAAATAGTCTCAGAAGCACTAAAAGATTATGATAGTAATTACACAAAAAGTTTTCAGTATAAGATAGATAGAGCTGATTTTCAACAGATGAAAGAGAGTTTATGAACTATTTACTAGATAACAATGTCATCATAGATATCTTATCAAAAGCAAGAAGTGAAATATATATAGACTCTATAAAAGTATTTAAACACTTAAAAGAGAAGAACTTTAATCTTTTTATCAGTTCTTCCTCACTAGACAATATAGAATTTACACTTTTTAAAGAGATAAAAAAAAGATTTAACTATTCAAATAAAGATACATTGTCATTTACACATATAGCAATCAAAAAGTTCTTAGAACAAGTAGAAATAGCCAAAACTCCATCATACATAGAGATAGACTACGACGATATAGAAGACTCTCAAATCATAGCATCTGCAAAAGCCTTAGATGCAAAAGTCATAACAAGAGATGAAGGCATGTTGAAAAAATATCCAAACCAAACCCTTCACCCTTCCACATTCACTCTTTCACCTCATTCAATCGACTTTGCAAACCTAAAAAAACAACATTTTCTATATTATCAAGAGATAGAAAAAGAGATAGATAATGTGTTAAATAAAACAAACTTCATCATGGGAGAACCAGTAAAAACACTAGAAAAAAACCTAGAAAAATTTACAGGAGCAAAACATGCTATAACATGTAGTAGTGGTACAGATGCCTTGCTACTTGCTATGATGGCACTAGATATAAAACCAGATGATGAAATCATAACAACACCATTTACATTTATAGCAACAGCTGAGACAATAGCATTGTTAGGAGCAAAGCCAGTATTTGTAGATATAGATGAAAGAACTTATAACATAGATGCAACAAAAATAGAAGAGAAAATTACAGATAAGACTAAAGCAATTATGCCTGTTAGCCTATATGGGCAACCTCCAAATTTGGATGCTATACAAGCTATAGCTGATAAATATAAGTTAAAAGTTATTATCGATGGAGCACAGAGTTTTGGAAGTACTTATAAAGGAAAAACAGATAGCAATTTAGGAGATATTTCCACTACAAGTTTTTTCCCTGCAAAACCGCTAGGGTGTTATGGTGATGGTGGGGCAGTTTTTACAAATGATGATGAACTAGCCCAAAAGATGAAAAGCTTAAGAGTTCATGGACAGTCAAAAAGATATCATCATAAATATATCGGTATGGGTGGTAGAATGGATACTATCCAATGTGCTATAGTAAATGTAAAATTAAAATACTATCCACAAGATTTAGCACTTAGACAAGAAGTAGCAAGTAAATATATAAAAGCTCTTGGAAGTAAGGTTTTAACCTTACCATACATAGCAAAAGAGACAACTTCTGCATTTGCTCAATATAGCATAAGAGTAAAAAATAGAGATAAACTTCAAGCTAAATTAAAAGATGCAAAGATACCTACTGCTGTGCATTATCCTAGGCCACTTCATTTGCAAGAGTGTTTAGGGTATTTAGGATATAAAGAGGGAGATTTTCTTATATCTGAAATAGTATCTAAAGAGATTATGAGTATTCCTATGAATCCTTATGTGAGTGATGAAGAGATAAAGTATATCTCTAAGCATTTATAGGAAATAGTTTTGATTAAATT